>JAICEJ010000107.1 GCA_025924215.1 Candidatus Binatia bacterium | reverse complement strand
TGCCTTCCAGAGAATTAGGTCCTTGGAAAAAAAACCGGCCGTAAACGGTATCCCCGCAATCGCCAGGGTGGCGATCAGATAGGTCCAGTAAGTTTGAGGCAAGGCGCTTCTCAAACCGCCCATCTTGCGCATGTCTTGTTCTCCCTGCAGCGCATGGATCACACTGCCGGAACCTAAAAACAGACAGGCTTTGAAGAAGGCATGGGTGAACAAATGGAAAATCGCTGCGCTAAATGCGCCTATGCCCACCGCCAAAAACATGTAACCGAGCTGACTGACGGTGGAATAGGCGAGAACTTTTTTGATGTCATTTTGAGCAAGCGCCACGGTTGCGGCAAAGAAGGCGGTGGCTGCGCCAACCACCGCAATGATCGGCAGGGTATATGGCGCCAAGATAAACAAGAAGTGCAGGCGAGCGACCATATAGACCCCGGCGGTTACCATGGTCGCCGCATGGATCAGCGCGCTAACCGGCGTCGGACCGGCCATGGCATCAGGTAACCAAACAAATAGCGGGATCTGCGCCGATTTGCCGGCTGCGCCGACCGAGAGAAGCAGAGTGATCAGAGTGATCTTCGCCGGCGTAATCAACTGAACATGCTTTTGCAGCTCGGTAAAATCGAGAGTCCAAATGCCCTGCCTGCCTAATTCCGTGACCAGGAGAAAAATGCCCAATATGAAACCGAAATCGCCGATGCGGTTGACGATGAAGGCTTTATTGCCGGCTATAACGTTTTTCGGATCCTGATACCAAAAACCAATCAGCAGATAGGAGCACAGACCCACTCCTTCCCAACCGACAAACAGCAGCAGCAGATTGTCGGCCATCACCAACAGCAACATGAAAAAAATGAACAGGTTTAAATAAATGAAAAAGCGCGCCTCGCCGTCGTCATGGGCCATGTAGCCCAAGGAATAAATATGGATAAGGAAACCGATGCCGGTGACGATTAGAAGCATCACCGCGGACAGGGCGTCGACTTGGAATGCGATATTGACCTGGAAGGAACCTGACTCGATCCAGGTATACCAAAGATCGCGGAAAACACCTGTCGCCGGCAGCCGCCAAAAGACATAAAGCGCCACGCCGAAAGAAACGCCGACCGCAGCTGTAGCGATGCCGCCGGCTGTCTTGCCGCCCACCCTTCGCCCGAAAAAGACATTGAACAGGCCGGCGCTCAGCGGAATCAACGGAATCCAGCGCAGCACATCCAAAGCGGCAACAGTGGCGGTCGAGGCTACCATTTAAGAAGCTGCATTTCCTGGGGATCGAGCGATTGGCGATGGCGAAACACCGAAATAATGATGGCCAGTCCCACCACTGCTTCAGCGGCAGCCACGGCCATGACAAAGAACACAATCACCTGCCCGTCCATGGAACCTAGCGAGTTGGAGAAAGCGATAAAGGTAAGATTTACCGCGTTCAGCATAAGTTCGATCGACATCAAGACAACAATCAGGTTGCGGCGGATGAGAACGCCGCTGACGCCGATGGCAAATATGATCGCGCTCAGAAACAGGTAATATTCCAGAGGCACCATGGGCGCTTACGGCTCCTTTTTTGCCAAAACCACGGCGCCAATGATTGCCACTAGAAGCAACACCGAGGCGATCTCAAAAGGAAGAACAAAGTCGGTAAAAAGGCTCCTGGCCAGCTCTTCCGGGCTGCCAAAAAGCTCCGTGGCGACCATTGGATCCTGAGCGGACTCGAGATTGAACAGAACCGGAGCCAACATCGCAATAAGAAGCAAGCCTGAAACGCTGCCGGCAACCCACCAAACATTGCGGCGCTGTTCCAGCCCGACCGGATTCAAAAGCATGATTACGAAGAGAAAGAGCACCATGATGGCGCCGGCATAGACTAGGATCTGCAACACGCCGACCATGGGCGCGTGCAGGCTCAGGAAGAGAACAGCAATCAGGAACAACGCTGCCACCAGCGCCACAGCGCTGTGCACCACATTGCGCTGAAACACCACCAATACGGAGGACACGATCAGCAAACCCGCAACGATGAAAAAAATGATCTCTGGACCACTCATAGTTTTACGGGATGGAGTCGATATATAGAATCACAAAAGCGGTGATCATCACGTTCACCAGCGCCGCCGGCAAGAGCATCTTCCAGCCTAACCGCATCACCTGGTCGTAACGAAATCTAGGAACGCTCCAGCGCAGCAGAATCTGCAGCCAGCAGAAAAGGATCACTTTGAATGTAAAGGCGCCCACCTGCAGCAGGACAACCGCCAAATGCGGCAGAAGCAGGGTACCGCCCCACGGAAAATGAAAACCATCGCGCATCAGGTAGGGTACCTGCCAGCCGCCGAAGAAGAGCGTCGTGACCAAGGCGGCAACGGTGACGATCTCCGCAAATTCAGCGGCAAAGAACATCAGGAACTTGCCGCCGGAATATTCAACGTGAGATCCGGCCACTAATTCCGACTCCGCTTCTGGTAAATCGAACGGTATCCGCCTGGTTTCAGCAATGGCCGCGGTAAAGAACAGTAAGAACGCCAGCGGCTGCAGGAAGATCCCCCAGGCCGGCAGCCAACCCACAGCGACCTTGAGAAACGCCCACGAATCCGGCAGCAAATCTCTGATCAGAGTGCCTTGGCCGCGGGCGATCTCCTGAAGGTCCAGGGTACCGTAAACCATAAGAATACCGATCACCGAAAGACCCAGCGCCACTTCGTAGGAAATCATTTGCGCCGAACCACGGACGCCGCCCAAAAGGGAGAATTTGTTGTTCGATGCCCAGGCGCCGATCACGAGGCCGTAAACGCCTAAAGAGGTCATGGCGAAAATATAAAGGATGCCGACATTGAGATCGGCAACCTGAAGATTGATTATGCGCTCGCCAATCTGAAGAACGTCACCGAAGGGGATAACCGCAAAAGTTACTAGAGCCGGGAATAAAGCCAGGCAAGGCGCAAGGGTATGCAGGAAGCGGTCGCCAGCCGGCGGTATGAAATCCTCTTTGGTTAGAAATTTTAGCGGGTCGGCAACCAGTGTATTGATAAGCCCCATGCCGGCAAAGCCGAATATCGATGCCCGATTGGCGCCGATGCGATCTTGAATGAGCGCGCTGCCCTTGCGCTCGACCCAACCGAGCACTCCGGCCAGGTTGAGGACCATGAAAAGCACTAGGAAGGCTTTGATCGCGACGATGCCGATATCAACGATCATGACGGGTCCGCACCACCACTCCCCAACTGAATTCCCTGTTCGCCGATGACCTCGTAATCGAGTCCTCGGTAGGAGGGAATTTCCTGTGACAAGGCCTGAAAAATTTCTTCTGCTGACGAGTAAGATGCTCTCTGACCGGCGGCGTCCAGCAAGCGGATGAAGATCTCACAATCCTGCAGCGCGCCTTCCGGCGCGACCAGCGCGGCGTTAAGCTTTTGCACGCGCCCTTTCCGATTGGTGTAAGTTCCTTCTTTTTCGCCGAAGTGAGTTGAAGGCAAAACCACATGGGCGGCCTTGGCGGTTTCCGTAAGGCGAATATCCTGCACCACCAGAAAAGATAATTTACTCAAGGCGGCGCGCAGCCCCGATTGATTGTCGTTTGCGGCCGTCAGATCTTCGCCGACTATGTAGGCGCCGCCATAATTTCCTGCGACCAGCTTCTGCATCAAAGGTTCGAAGCCGCCATTGGAGCTGACGCCCATCTCGGCGGCGCCGCGGAAATTAGGTGAACGATCCGGGCTCATAAGGATCTTTTCCACTTCGGTCAGCGCGCGCTCTTGATAGAACACTTCCAGATTCGCAGCGGGTGAAAGCTTCTTCATCAGCTTGGCGAATAAAAAGGCTTCTTCATTGGTGTTTCTGCCGGAAAGAATTCCCGCCAGCGAACCCGCCGAACGCAGGCCACTGACCACCGCGCGCAGGGCTATCTCCCAGGTAGTCGGAACAAGTCCGCCCTCCTGGCGAATCATGGGTGTAGTCAGACGCTCACCGCCGGTCAAATCGTGGAAACAGTATCGGCCCTCATCGCACAGCCAGTGGCTGTTTACCGCTTCATTGATCCGTGGCTTAAACCGGGCAATGCGATTCTGATAATGTTCAACGCTGATATTGCAACCGGTGCTGCACCCCGGACAGATCGAGGGAGTTTTTTGCAGATACCAAACCCTGACCTTGAAACGGAAATCACGATCGGTAAGCGCGCCAACGGGACAGATATCCACCACATTGGCTGACAGCGGGTTGTCGAGAACTGCGCCGGGAAATAACGCGATCGTCGAATCATCGCTGCGGTTATCGACGGTCAGTTCGCCGGTATGGGTGATTTCGTCAAGAAAGCGCACACAACGCGTGCATTTGATGCAACGCTCGCCATCGAAAACGACATTGGGACCGAAAATCTCGCGTTTGCGGTCACGCTCTTTTCGCTCCTTGAACCGGCTGTCCTGCAGGTCATGCTTCATGTAATAGTCCTGCAGCCAGCACTCACCCGCCTGATCGCATATCGGGCAATCGATCGGATGGTTAATCAGAAGAAATTCCATCACCGCTTTGCGCACTGATATTACCTTGGCGCTCTGGGTCAGCACCGTCATGCCCTCGGCCACCTGGGTGTTGCAGGCGATCTGCAGCTTGGGCATCTTCTCGATTTCGATCAAACACATGCGGCAATTGCCGGCGATCGAAAGCTTGGGATGATAGCAGTAATGCGGGATCGCAATCCCCGCCTCGGCGGCTGCCTGAATCACGGTCTTGCCTTTGACGGTGTTAATCTCTTGACCGTCGATATTAAGTTTTACTGGGTCCATGGAGTTAAAAATTCGCTTTAGGCTTCTTTAAGCGACTCGACTGTGTCCAATACTCGGGTATCCGTTTCTTACCGTGCAGCCTCTCTCGACGATGTGCTGCTCAAATTCATCGCGATATTTTTTTATAAAGGCTGCGGCCGGCATGGCGGCGGCATCGCCAAACGGACAGATCGTATTTCCCATAATGTTGCCGCTGACGTTGAGAATGATATCCATGTCGCCCTTGTCGCCGTGCCCATGTTCGATACGATGAAAGATTTTCTCCATCCAGTGGCAACCCTCTCGGCAAGGGCTGCATTGGCCACACGATTCATGAGCATAAAAACGTGAAATGTTCCACGCTGCCCGGACCATGCAAGTAGAATCGTCCATGACGATGACGCCGCCGGAGCCGAGCAAACTGCCTGCCGCCTGAACCGACTCATAGTCGAGATTCACGTTTTCGATCTCTTCCGGTCGCAAAACCGGCATCGAACCGCCGCCGGGAATCACCCCCTTGAGTTTTCTCCCGTTGGGAACGCCGCCGCAATCCTCTTCAAGAAATTTCTTGAACGGATATCCCATTTCGACTTCGTAAACTCCCGGCTTGCTGATGTGCCCGCTGACGCTAAAGAGTTTCGTACCTTTGCTCTTCTCGGTGCCCATCGCCGCATATGCGGCCGCGCCATGATCGAGAATCCACGGCAGCGCCGCTAGTGTCTCGACGTTATTGACGACGGTCGGACAGCCAAACAGGCCATGGGTTGCCGGGAACGGCGGTTTAACCTTGGGCCAGCCGCGCCCGCCTTCGAGCGACGAAAGCAAAGCTGTTTCTTCGCCACAGATATAAGCGCCGGCGCCACGATGAACAATCAAATCCAAGTCGTAGCCCGAGCCGAAGATATTCTTGCCGGTGAAACCGGCGCGCTTGACCTCTTCTGCCGCCTGTTCCAGCACCCGAGTGCCGAACGCCATTTCGCCGCGAATGTAAATGAAAGCGGTATGCGATTGAATTCCGAAGGCTGCGATCAGCGTTCCTTCGATGATGGCGTGTGGATCTTTCTCGATCAGCAACCGATCCTTGAATGTGCCGGGTTCGCTTTCATCGGCGTTACAAACCAGATACTTGGGTTTGGGATTGTCTTTGGGCACGAAACTCCACTTCATACCGGTTGGAAATCCGGCGCCACCCCGGCCTCTGAGCCCTGACGCCTTCACTTCGTCGATCAGTTGCTCCGGCTTCATGCTTCGGACGACCTTTTCCCAGGCGCGATAACCACCGCGCGCTTGATAGGCCGCCAAGGTGTGCGAATCGGCGGCATCGATGTTACGAAGCAGAATTTTTTCCATTGCTCTCAGAGATAAAGTTATTTCAAAGAATCGAGGATTTCGGTTACCTTTTCTTCATTCAAGTTTTCATAATAATCATCGTTGATTTGCATCATCGGCGCCGTCCCACAGGAGGCCAGGCATTCCACTTCCGATAACGTGAATCGCCCGTCAGCCGTCGTCTGCCCGAGTTCGATAGCCAATTTCTTCTTGATGAAGCCAGTGATTTTCTCCGCCCCACCGAGGGCGCACGACAGTGTGCGGCATACTTGAATATGGTGCCGCCCGATGGGTTTCATGTTGTACATGGTATAGAAGCTCACCACCCCGTGCACCCGCGCCGGCGATTGGCCCATCAGCTTGGCAACATAGTCAATCGCTTCGGGACTCAGATAGCCGAATTCCTGCTGGGCAAGATACAAGACCGGAAGCATTGCCGCCTCTTTCTTGGGGTAGCGGCTCACCGTCTCGTGAAATTTTTCGAGCGTTTCCGGAGAAAACTCTACTGCCATGCGTTATTCTTCTCCATTAAACAACAACTGCTAACGCGCTGTCTGAAAAAGTCTGCTAGCAGACTGCTCAAAAGATCTCAGGGGGCGAGGCGCGCGAAGTTCGATGAGCCGAGGCGTACGCTTCAGTACGTTGAAGCGAGGCAAACGAGCGCAACGAAGCATATGAGTCTTTTCAGCAGTCTGCTACCGGTCGCATTCTCGACCGATCCTATTGACCATTTCCGCTAAAGATCGCGATGACACGATTCTACTTTGACTCTACCGGTCGCATTCCCCACCGATCATATTGACCATGCCGAAAGTCGGCACGATGTCGGCTATCATGTAGCCCTTGATCATCTCATGAAAGGCGCCCATAGCGAGAAAACAGGGCGGCCGCACGCGCACCCGATAGGGGCGCCCGGCGCCATCGCTGACAAGATAAAAACCCAATTCCCCGTTGCCGCCCTCCACCGCGAAGTACGTTTCACCTGGCGGCACCTTTATTCCTTCCATGATGATCTTAAAATGATGCATCAATCCTTCGATGCTGTTGTAAACCTTTTCTTTCTCCGGCAGCACGAAACGGGGATCTTCAATCCACACCGGTCCGACAGGCAGATTCTTCAGCGCCTGCTCGACGATCTTCATGCTCTGTTCGATTTCCTGAACGCGGCACACGAACCGATCATAGTTGTCGCCTTTGGTCCCCAGCGGCACCGTAAAATCGAGCTGATCGTAAACCAGATACGGATTGGTTTTCCGAACATCATAATTGACGCCGGTGGCGCGCAAGATCGGACCGGTAAGGCTATAGCTGATGGCGGTCTCCCGGGAAATCACACCTATATTGGACATCCGATCGATAAAGATACGGTTGCGCGACAGGAGTCCGTCGCAATCCTCCAACAGCTTGCGAATGATCTTAAAGGTGCGCTCGACCCTTTCGGCAAAATCCACAGGCAAATCGTGTTTGACCCCGCCCACGCGGACGTACGTGACCGTTAAGCGGGCCCCCGTGAGGGCCTCAACTATTCGCGTTATCATTTCGCGGGCTTCGATCATGTAGAAGCCGACGGTGATCGCGCCAAGCTCGGAGCAACACATGCCACAGCAGGTAAGATGATCGAAGATACGCGACAGCTCGCTGACGATTACGCGAATATACTGACAGCGCGGCGGCGTCTCGACGCCGATCAGCTTTTCTACGGCCAGGGCATAACCGACATTGTTGATTAACGGCGACGCGTAGTTCAGCCGGTCTGTATAAGGAATCACCTGAGTCCATGTGACGTTCTCGCAGCTTTTGGCGAAACCGCGATGGAGATAACCCACTTCGACATCGCAGTCGAGGACCTTCTCACCTTCCAACTTGAGATTGAATTTGATCGTGCCATGGGTTGCCGGATGGGATGGACCCATCTGCAGTTCCATTATTTCTGTCGGCAGATTCTCGCTGTCATGCGTCTCCGGCACTGACATATTAATCTTTGCTCCCAAGAGTTTTCTTCAACCGCAAAAGCTTATTGTGTGAACGTTCGTCGACGAAAGTTCCCTCAACCTTCCGCTCCGGAACCCGGTGCTGTTGTTGATTGATCGGGTAGTCCTTGCGCAATGGATGACCCTTGAATTCATCAAACAGCAATATCCGCCGCAGATCCGGATGATCGATAAACTTAATGCCGAACAAATCCCAGATTTCGCGCTCCAGAAAATTGGCGCCGCGCCAAAGCGGCGTCAGCGATTCTATCGCGGCATTCTCCTCGGAAACCGGCACCCGCACCCGCAATCGTTTGCCGCTTTGCAAACAGAGCAATTGGTAAACCAGTTCGAAGCGTGGTTCTTTCTTTTTCCAGTAGTCAACGGCAGTGATGTCAGAAAGAAAGTCAAAGCGGAGCCTGGGATCCTCTTTCAGTATACGAAAACTCTCTCTCAAATCCACCGCGTCAAGAACGACGATGTCGTCGCCGCGGAACTGGCTAGTCTCTAGAACCTTCGGACCGAGTTTGTCCTGGATGTCCTGGAGGCTTGGGCTGGTCTCAGGCATCGGCGATCAGTCCCATTCCAGCGCGCCCTTTTTCCAAACGTACACATAGCCGATGGTAAGAATGGTGAGGAAAATTCCCATTTGAACTAATCCAAACAGTCCCAGCTGGCGAAAATAGATCGCCCACGGATAAAGAAACACGACTTCCAGATCGAAGATCAAAAACAGCATAGCGACTAAGTAAAACCGCACCGAAAAACGAATACGCGCATCGCCTTTGGGCGGATTGCCCGACTCAAACGGCTCCATCTTTGCTGGATTGATGGATTTCGGGCCGACCTTTTGGGCGATAAAGAGCAGAGCCAGAACCACGAATCCGGCCAGCGCAAATAGAACGACCAGAGGAAAATAAGGATGATCCATGAATGATAGCTATCTAAAAAAATCCATACCTAACCGTCTCCAGAGGTATGGATTCAGTAGAACAAAATGCTAGAGGTACTTAAAAATTTCTATTGGAAAGTTGCGGGGTTGTCAAGATAAGCAGGCCTAGACTCACGACCTAATCGGTTGATCGCCTAGCCTGACCTTCTCAATTCAGCGAAGCGTCGCTTCATCAGATCAATGCGAGTGAGATAGCCCGCCAAATTGTGACTTCCACAGCGCTCGCCGGGCGCTAATTTGAAGCCCCGCCGCGCGAAGACCTCCCCCCGTTTCGATCCGCACAGGTGAATCACGGCGGCTAACCTTTGCTGTTGAACCGCTGTGCTTCTAACATTGGGCCGAGCGGCCAACGTGCGGGCCACAGTCCGGTGGAGATATGCGGCGGTTAACTGAATTGAATGGCTCGGCACGGTCCGGCTATAGAAGCTGTTGAACCAGCAGGAACGGACGTCATGCCACGGTCCATCGGAAACGACTTGATGATCCCGGATACAGTATTTTCGCGCTTCGGCGAACGTGCCGTCGGTAATTTGAAACATGCCGACCGCGCTGGAAGCCGGGCGATAAATTTCGAAAGGATTCCAAGACCAGCGCCAACGCCAGTAGGTGCTAGCGATCGGATTGCCGCTGCCTTCCACTTGAGCCAGCGCGGCAAGAAATTCAGGAGAGATGATCCTGGTAGAATGCTTCTCGAACAGCGATCCATAACTCCGCCAGGTCAACTCAGGCGACTTAGCTAATGAGTCACTGACCGGTGCCAGGATCTCCCCGGGCTTGCGAACCACCTGATAGATCCAGTTAAGCGCGAACCAAGCTCCGATGACGACAATAGACCAGCGGAGCATAGCGCCCTTCCCCGGCTTGGCAATCTTCCGAGACTGTCGCCTAAGAGAGCGAAGAGAGCCGTTATAAACCAGCGCCGTCACAATTAAGGATACCTCTTGGCTTTTCGACTGATACCATCCTGTCGATTATACTTCGGCTCGCGGTTTGTAACCAGTAAAGGAGGGCTTGAGGAGTTCGATTGGTTCAGTTTCGAGAATGTTTGAACGGTGGAACTGTTGAACGGCTTTTTTGGAGTATCGGAACCATGAGACTCTGATCGTGATTCCAACGACTTCGATATCAACGCAATATCAGGTGACGCTTATCATCTATTTTTGGCGCGGCCCGCTCTACCCTTCTCACTGAGCTCCTCAACCTCAGCCATCGATATCGGCGGCTGGAACAGAGTGGTCGAGGCGTGCTCGTTGAACCACTTCAACGCGAGCTCGTCAGCCTCGCGCGTCTGAATCTCAACCTGCGCCGCCGTCAGATCATCCGATAAGGGCGAGAGATGGTCCTTGCAAGCGTGCGCTATCTCACGAAGAACCACGAAGATGAAGTAACGATAGCCCGGGTGAAACTCCTCGTCACCGGATTTGACCGGCAGGATGCGCTCCGACAGGACGATGACATCACGGTCCCTGCAGAAGCTCTTCGTCAAGCGGACCCCATCCACATTCCCGGTCGAGACCAAAGCCAGCCGGCCATCAAACCCGCTGAGCACGTCAGCCGGCAGGTAGTTCTCCAGAGCCGAACGCACGGCAGCATTCGCATAATCATCGCCGCAGTCTATCAGTATATCGTCAGCCATAGCTTCGGCTTGTAATCGAACTCATGGGACCGGTCAAGCGGGGAAGATGCACAGAGATGTTTTCGTCTGTGGCGATCGCGGAGATAACCTGAGTCGCAGGCTTGCTGTGCCTTGCGCCGGCTCTCAGCGTAGCTGGAAGATCTCGTTCCAGATTTTTTGATACTTAGGAAACTCCTTGGTGTCGTCGGCAGTAAGCATATAAGTTTTTGCCGGGATAATTTTCTCCATAGGTTCTACCTTCGGATGAGCCGGGGTTTCGCCCGCGTGCGCGAATGCCCTTTGCCCCTCTTCGCTGATGAGCCAACGTGCCCAGAGTAGCCCGGCGTTGGGATGGGGCGCCCCCCTGACAAGGGTCACGGTGCCGCCGATGCGGCCGACGCCTTCACTCAACATGATCTGCAGCGGAGCGCCTTTTTTCGCCATCGGTGGGATATGATGCGCGTAACAGGTCATGCAAACGTCTGCCTGTCCCGCCGCTAAAAGCTCTGCAAGCTGCGAATGGCCTTTGAAGAATTCAGGTTTATTGGCGGCAATCTTTTTGAATAAGTCGATAGCCTTTTCGTCGCTGCCGTATTTGTATTTCGCTAAACCCAGCAATAGCTGAAAGTCCCTAGGTTCGGCGATGAGTCGCTTAGCCCATTTCGGATCCGCGAAATCTTCAAAGGTTTTCGGCTCGTCTTCTTTCTTTAAGCGGCTCGAATTCCAGGCGGCGATAAAAAACTCCGTGTCGGTGGCCACCCAATAGCTGCCTTTCAAGACCGCAGGATAAGATGCGCCCTCGGGCAAGGCGATATCGAGCAGCATATTTTGCTCCCGTAGCTGAGTAATGTAGTTTTGTGTGCCGCTGATGACATCAGCGATGATCCTGCCTCCCCGAGCCTCGGCCACGGCACGCGTCACAAGTTGATCGGCGGTAGCATTTATATGATTGACCTTAATGCCGGGAAAACGTTTTTCGAAAGCCGGAAATACCACCTCCTCTGTTTTTGCCGATGTAGCCATATAGACCACCACATGGCCTTCTTTTTTTGCCTTCTCGTATAATTGGTCGAGGGATTCGACTTTAGCGCTTGCGGACGGAGCGCTGGCAGCCAAAGCGATCGGTAGAGCAAAGATGAATACGGCAATACAGCCAATTAACCCGAGTACGGCGCGATTCAGTCGAGAGCGATGTCGCATCACGAATCTCCTCTCTATGTTCTTGGCCGCGGGCCAGCCGTAGGTTTTATAT
>JAICEJ010000106.1 GCA_025924215.1 Candidatus Binatia bacterium | reverse complement strand
CAAAGTATCGGTGGTCAGCCGGAACAGAGAGTCGCTCATTGGCCGTGAACGATGATAATCGAGATGCATCCCTTGCAACTTGCGATACAAATCGCCGCGCACTCGCAGTAAACCATTGTAGTGGATGCGCGGAGTGAGCAGCCGGCGCGCCATGGCGATCAACTCATGGGCAAACCGCAGCAGCAATGCCATAATCCCTAGCCCGATAATGCGCCTTATCGGGTCCTCCGGCAGCGGCGCCAAAAATAGCCGGTGCATCCAGTTCTCAGTGCTCGGCGTTCCCAGCGCGGAATCTACCAGCACCGCTAACGGCCAGGCCTGCAGCAGTCCGAGAGCGGTTGAGCAGGCGGTGAGCGACAAGAGAAAAAAGATCAGACGTAGATCGTCCTGAAAATAGCGGATGGCACGGTACACGTCTTGGAGTGTTTGCGACTTCAAGCCTTTGAGGAGTTTATAGGTCATCCTGATTGAAAATCTGCGGAAGCTTAGATCAATCTCGGAGTAGAATACCGGTGAAGGGGAGGTGGCTGCTTACCTAAAGGGCCACGCACGGCTCCTCTGTATCTCCTGGTTAGAGTCTCTGGCTGGTGGTAGCGGCTGATTGCTCATGTGAGTCTTATTATAAGAGGAGATCCAGGTGCTGAGAAGAAAAAACAATTCCCGGGCGAATCACTCGAGCCTCAAACGGAGTTAACGCGTTTCAGGCGTTGGAGGAAGTTCGGTCGGCATCGATCGCGCCGCTTGTGAGATTAGAGGAGGGAAAAGGGAGAAGATGTCTAAAAAAAGTGCGTATCAGACGTCTAGATTCTGCTTGTACCGTCGGCAGATTCAGTCTACTGGAGCGCGCCGCCACCGCTGGAGCAGGATATTTTCTGCTCCAGGGGGCCGGCCAAACCGTGATCGATCCTATGTCGTAGGGCGTGCAGGCTGAACGACGAATCGGACGCGTCGATTTTTTTGCCAGCATTCCTCGGTCTGTTCCCGACAAACAGGAACTTCTTCGCCGTAGCTAATGGTTGACAGCCGATCGGCGGATGTCCCGAGCGTAACTAAATAGTCTTTCACACTCTCGGCACGCCTAGAGCCCAGAGCTACGTTGTACTCTGTGGTTCCTCGCTCGTCGCAATGTCCCTCGATCTGAACTTGCGCCGACGCATTGGCTTTCAACCATGCCGAGTTTGCCTTCAGGATTTCACGGGAGTCCGCGCGCAGGTCGTAACGATCGAAGTCGAAGTAAACATCCTTCAAAGGACTGGACGCAGGGGTCGCGGTTGACTCACCGCGTTGAAGTGCATCAAGGCTCGAAGATGGCGGCGCTTTTGTCGTCGATTCGGTCGTTTTACCGGAATCGACTTTTTTCTTGGTCTCGGCCGGAGTGGCAGCAGCCGCCGCAGACGGTTCAGGCTTGTCGGGCGTGGTCGTGGAAGAGCATCCGGCAAACGTTAGGGCGCTGGAGAGAATGATCATCAATGATAAGTTTTGTACGTAGCTCATACCTTTTTACCTCCTGCTTTCACGTTATCAGTTGGGCTGGCATTTAGGCGCCGCAGAAGAAGCTATTAATCCTGTCATAGCGTCTGTAAGCATAAGAAAAAGGGTAGTCAAGATCAATGTACAAGATTGCGGGCAGACAATCATTTGCTTTGTGACAGAGCGCGTAAATACTCCACCCCGGATTTAAAATCTTCGAATAGTTTCTTGACGCCGTCCTTGACGATTCGGTCCGCGGCTTCGCCGGTGGTTGGGTCCGGTGCCTCGCCGAGCGCCTTTTCGAAATCGGCGCGGAATTCGGGATCCTGCGTCATTTTCGCAAACGCCTGACTTAGCGTTGTGATCCGATCGCGCGGGGTGCCAGGATGTAGGCCAACCGAATATTGGAAAGCTTGCGGGATTACCGCCGCCTTCCAAGCTTCCCACCGGGGTCCTTGTTTCTTCTCCTTGGGCAATACCTCGTCCAGATTCGGCACGTGCGGCAACAGCTTCGATCGCGTAAAGCTTTCGTCCGTGCCGATGATTCCGGTTTGCCAGAGCACCGCTGCCGTACCGCTCTTTTCCCTCGGCTGTATGTTGGCCTGGTAACCATCTTGGGGATCTTCGAACATGTGGATCTCTCCCTTTTCGAATGCCAAGAGGAGATCCGATGAACCTTTGTAACCATTGACCCAAGTATGCTCGACGCCATAGAGTTCCAATGCGAGTTTGGGCCTTATGCTTCTCAAGCTCGACACTCCCGAGCCGCCGACCCGCAACGGCATGCCTACGTTGAGAACATCCTGTGCCTTCTTCAAGCCGGTGGTATTCGGGTTGGCGACGGTAAGCCAGCTGTCGGAACCGAGCCATATGATCGGCACCTGGCGGATATCGTATTTGACGTTAGCGCTGCTGGTCAAAAAAGTGTTCATCACCGTGCTGGATGGAAAATGGAGCAAGGTTAAACCGTCTGGTTTCGCGACGCTGAAAACATGGTTGGCGGCAACCAGGCCTCCAGCGCCCACCGTGTTTTGAACCACGACCGATGGATTTCCTGGAATGTATTTTGAGAGATGACGCGCGAAAAGGCGCGCCCGGATGTCAATGGTGCCGCCGGGCGCAAACCCAGCAATGATGCTGACGGTTTTACCCGAGTAAAACGGTTGCTCGGCGGTGAATCCGGCAGGTGTCGATGACCAGACAACCAGCGCATATCCAAGCGCCCCGACAAGCATCCTCGACCGTATTGTTGAAATTCGCATCGAATATCCCTACTCGCAGATTGTGAAATCGCTGCACATCGAAACAAGTTGTTGAGCGAACCAGATTAGAAGTCAAGAAAAATCTGAGGACGCTCTATAATTGAGCGACAAGTCATGCCGAGGGCAGGAGGAAGAAGATTTGAAAACGGCTCGCGGTGATCCTTAGATTGGCTTATTTGACACGACTCAAACCTGATGAAAGAATCCGGATGCTTGGCAGGCGTGTGTCGAAAGGAGAGCGGTAGTGGCAGTCTTACAAAGTGAAATCATCCCGAAAAATTCCGGACGGGCGTATATTGTCAAGAAAGGCCAGAGGCTGCGCATCGCCGGAAAGAGCATCGTTGATTTTGTCGCATTCAATCTTGACGGCTTGACCGAACGATTCGATCAGGCGCGGACCAAAACCAATCAGGCCAAAATCTTCATCACTACCGGGGACACTCTATTCTCGAAGCGCAACAACCCGATGCTGACCATTGTTGAAGACACGTTCACCGAAGGGCGTCACGATCTTCAAAAAGGCATGTGCAGCCGCAAGCGCTTCGAAATGGTAGCTCAAGGGAAAGCGAAACGAGTGTTTGCCGAAGGTGTCGATATCAATCCTAAAGCGCCCGAACAAATCCCGGACCATGGCTGCTTCGAAAACCTGAGCGATGCTCTGAAGCAGTGGAAGATAGCGCCGGACGATATCCCCAGCCCGTTTAATATTTTTCAATGCATGCGCATCGATCCTGAAACGGGAATCATGTACGACACGATGATCCGCCCCGAGGATGAAGCGCATGTGGATTTTTGTGCTGAGATGGATTGTTTAGTTGCGGCTAGCGCTTGTCCCGAGTCGGGCAGAGGACAGGCAATCCGGGTGGAGATCTATGATGAGTAGGCGATGAGCAGGCAATAACTAGCAAAAACAAAAAACACCGTCGAGGCCCGGAGAGCGCAGAGAAACATTTGATCACCTGAGAGCCAAACCTCTGCGCCCGCGCTGAAAAAGCATCCTGCTTTCTCCGCAAAACTTTACCCCGACTTCCACCCCAATCTCTTAGTTACTAATCTCGAAGGTCAACAATTGCCGGGGCGCCTTTTGATAAGCCTCCAGACCCGCTTCGGCGGATTGGCCTTTTGCCGGAGTCATGAGCCGCGTGCGCACGGAAAACTGCAGCGGGCTTTCGTCAAACGGATAAGGGGTCATCTTTACCGAGCCCGGCCCATGAGGTGTAATCTTTAACTCGGTCTCTTCGTTGCTGTCGTAAGCGACGCGAATCGGCGCAATTTCATACTCTTTGAACTCCTTCTCGGAAGCATAGCCGTCGCAGCAGAAATAAAGTGATAGCAGGTCGAAAATCTGCAAGGTGCGGTAGTTGTGCCAGAGTTCGTCTTCGAAAGCAGGGTTTCCCACCGCCAAAGTTTTCTTATATTGCTCCTGCTTGGCCTCTAACTCTTTTTTCGCATTTTGAACTTCCTGGCTTCTCTCGCGCACATTGCCGGCCGGCTTTGTAAAGACATTGTAACGGTTGTGCCACAAGCCGGTGCGGTGCATCGACACGATCAACCCGGCGTAGAGGTCATGTGAACAAAGCCAATCGACGTTTTTCGCATAGGCCTTTAATTCGACAGCTTCAAACGAGGGGATGTTTTCTCGATGCGCGTACGGCCGGCCTTTTTCGACATTGATGGGAGGATTGCCTTCGAATTCACGATAGCCGCTGTCGTGATAGGTGGTGGCAAAGACCATTGTCTTATAGGGCCGGAGTTGCGAGAAGCGCGCGTTGCCCCAGTGAGCGGCGAATTGCGCCGCTAGTTCGGCATGGTCTTCCTGTAGGCTGACGTAAGAACGGCCGTCTTTAAGTTCGCGTATAACCATAGTCGACGCTCCTTCTAATTATTGCTTTGCAGCATTCTGAAGCTCCAACTCTGCCGCGGGTTGCGGCAATCGATGCGGCGTGGGCCCGTCCGTTGTCCATAGCTCGTCTGCGTTGTCAGGCTAAGAGATTCAGATCCCCTGCGTCAAATAACCTTCGTTCCACTACCGGTTCATAGCTCATTTTGGATTGTTGGAGAAGCGGTTTGCGATTGTTGCCCGATGCCCCGTTACTTGCACGAACAGAAAAATGCGATCACGGTGTCACTGGTTGGTTGTGTCAATCCGACCATCTTCCGAACGCAAAGGAAGAATCAATGTGCAGCGCCCGATGAGGATTTGTCGATCCTCCTGATTCTTGCCTTCGAGCTCGCAGCTAATCCATGGGTCAGAAGAATCACTCGATTTTTCGGTAATCCGCGCGAAGAAACGCATGCTATCGCCCTCGAATGTCGAATAGGTGTGGCGCACGTTTATTTTGCGCAGCCAGCCGCGCGGTCCGATCCAATCCGTTAACATCTGGATAAGCAGCGCCTGGCGATAGGCGCCGCTCGCGATAAACGTTGGCAGCCCATTGTGCTGGCGCACATGGTCACGATCAAAGTGCAGGTGCTGAGCGTTTTCCTGTAACCCGGCCCACCGTACTGTGTCGACGATCGTGAGTGGGCCGTGCTCCCGCGGGGGAATCGAATCACCAATTCGGACTTGATCAAAAAAAATCATTGGTTGCATGTCGCAAGCTTTGCTACCTACGCTCCCGTGTTGAAGTTCGCGTGCTGCGGGAGAGCGTAGCCGAGTTCACTCAGGATCTCGTTATTGTGTTGGCCCAGTCGCGGCGCCGGGGTAAGCTGGACGCCTGCTACCGTGGCGATGGCTCCCTGGGGAAATATAATTCTTCCAAGCAGCGGATGGTTCATCTCTCTTAAAAAACCGCGCGCGACCAGTTGCGGATCATCGATCAGGTCGAGCGTCGTAGATACCGGCGAAGCAGGGAAGTGTCGCCGCTGCGCTTCTTCGACCAATTCCTCTTTGGAGAAACGCTTCGCCCATGCATGGAGCCGCTCCATGATGAAGTCGCGATGCTTGTGTTGGTTTTCTTCCTGGGCCAGCGACGGATCCGAGCTGAGGTCGGGATCCTGGACCCAGCTTACAAATTTTTCCCAGCGCCCCGGCCGGTGTATCTGGCTGATAACCCAATGGCCGTTCTTACAAGGCAGGGCCCCGGAAATTGCAGTGATGGCCCCTTTGCTGCCGCGGCGCTCGGTGATCGTTCCAGAAAAACTGTACTCTACCATGGCCTGCTCGACGAAAGATTCCAACGATTGGCGCACCGACACGGTAGCGACGATTCCGCGTCCGTAATTTCTAGCTGCCAGCAAAGCGGCGGCGGTGGCGACGCCGACATACGCCCCCACCGCTAGATAGGGGATGTGAGCGCCTAATATCATCGGAGCCTGATTCGGCTGACCGGTCAGTGATAACAGTCCGGATCGCGCCATGGCGCAGATTTCCGGCGCGTCATTCTCTATTTTCGTAACAACAAGTTTTGGGTTGGCGTCAAAGCAAAGTTGCTCGTCAATCGGAAACCGCTCAGCAACCAGAACGTCACTTCGGCTGAGCAGAGCAATGAACATTTTTCGGCCGGTGGCGGTATCCAGGTCGAGGGTAAGGCTCTTCTTACCAGCATTTAAAAACTGGTGATACGCGCTGTGCTCCAAATCCCGTTTGTCGGCGAGAAAAGGTGGCAGGAGGCGCAAATCGTCGCCGTTCGCTTTTTCGACCCGGATGACCTCGTGTCCTTCTTCGACAAAAAGCCGGGTGGCATAAGCTCCTATGATTCCGGTCAGGTCTATTATCCGTGTCATCTATTGTGCTCTTCCGTGCGGTCGGAATAGGTCTTATCAGGGAAAACCGCAAGCGTATGGCGCCGGCGCAAGACGATTTGCTCGGCCGGATTCAAAACTTGTTCTTCCTGGGTAATATAGATGCCTAATCCGGCGCGGCCCTCGCGGGCGACGATGTCGACGATTGAGCTCCGGGTGAAAAGTTGCTCGCCGAGATAGACGGGCGCGATCCACTCGGTCTCGGATCCGGCATTACGTACGTTGGTATAGCCGGGCGGCAAGGGCAGCTGTCGCCGCAGGTCCATTGGATCCGCGTTAGCTCTTTCGGTGCTCTCTCTAAAGCTGAACGGAACCCAACCGACTAAGGTCGGTGGCAGAAGCCGGCCGCGATATCCGGCCGTCCGGGCAAACTGATCGTCGAGCCACAACCGATTTGCATCGCCCGTGGCATCGACATAACGGCGAATATCGGAGGCGCTGAGAACTTCCAGAGGCCGCGCCGGACTTTGCCGGCCAATCGAGGCGCGCAGTTCCGGCGTTATGATAGAAGAACTTATTTGGCTCACGTGAAAGCCTGCCGCCTTTCGAGCTCCTCGAACTGCTCACCGGATAGATCTAGCCATTGGCGCAGAATGTCCCTATTGTGTTCGCCCAGACTAGGAGCGCTGCGCGGCCCGGGTAACGAGACCGCTGAAAGAGTAAAAGGTAGACGGGTCGTCAGCATTGAACCGATCCGTCGCTCTTCCATGTGTGAAAAAACTGTCGGGGGATCCGGTTCATCGATCACCTGATCGATGCGCCGCACCCGTTCAGCCGGTACTCCCGCTGCTTTCAGACGGCGTTCAACTTCGGCGCTGGAATACTGTTTAGTCCATGTTCCAATTTCGCGATCGATCTCGTGGTGATATTCCATCCGGCCTGCAGCACTGCTTAGGCGAGTGTCCGATTTTAGTCTTTCATTCCCCAGCAGTTCGGCCAGAGCTTTCCACTGCGCACCGTTCTCAATGGTCACGGCGCACCAATCGTCCGCTCCGGCGCAGCTATAAACCCCCTGGGGAGCAACGATGTCCGAACGATTGCCGAGCCGATGCGGAACCTTCCCGTTCACTGCGCTGCTCAGCAACAGCGGTCCAATCATCGCCGCGCTGCATTCGAACTGGCTCAAATCGATATGACTGCCACGGGCGTTGCCCAGGCGTTTGTCAATCGCTTGCAAAACAGCGAAGCAGGCGTGCAGCCCGCCAACATAATCATTCCATGAATTGGAAATAGCCGTGGGCGGATCGCCTTCGCCGCCGGTGACCGTCATCAGTCCGCTGTATCCTTGCAGGTTCATATTCATGCTGGTCCAATCGCGGCGCGGGCCGTTGTGACCATAACCGGACATGCTGACATAGACGATTCTCGGATTGAGCTTTTCAATCGTCGCAAAATCGAGCTTGAGCCTGCTCATAACGCCGGCGCTGAAGTTTTCGATTACCACATCCGCAACCGCTGCCAGCTTGAGCGCGATTTGTTGTCCTGCATCGTTTTTAAGATCGATGCTGATCGAGCGTTTGCTGCGGTTGGTATTTAAATAGGAAGCATGGCGCTGGTCATCGCTGATGTATGTGGATTGCCAGGGATGATCGGGATGCTTGCTGCTTTCCACCCGAACCACGTCCGCGCCTAAATCGGCGAGCAGGCGGGTACAGAACGGCCCCGCCAGGACGTGGGTGAAGTCGAGTACTCGAATATGATCGAGCGGCGCAGGAACAGCGGTGCGACTAGAACCGCCGGGGTTAGCGGACATTGAGCTCCCTTTGTGCTTGTTGAAGCAGATCGCGGCTGGCTACCTGGCTTAACGGAATGTCTTTCTTTAGGCTTGCCCGCTCGAGCTCGTAGCGGACTAGATCCTTGAGTGCCTGATCAGACAAGCCGCCATCGCGGCTGTAGCAGGGCAGGTAGTTGTCAAAAGCAGCGCGTGTGGTGGCGAGATCGAGCTTCAACCACTTGGAAGCGATGGCGACGCTTTCTTCCTGGTGATCTCTGATAAATTGAAGAGCTTCGATCGTTCCCTTGATCGTTCGCTTTACCTGTTCAGGCGATTGCTTCAGGCTCTTGTCTGTCACGACCATGGCGTTTTGCGTCAGCGGAACATGGTCGCGCGTCCACAAGAGAACTTTGTAGCCTCTCTTGGCTCCAAAGATATCCGCCGGCGATGAGACGAAAGCCGCATCAATTTTTCCCGCATCCATCGCCGCTAGCCGGGCGGTATTATCTCCTCCGGGTAAAAGATTGACGTCCTTACCGGGTTCTATCCCGGCTTGACGAAACAGGGTTACGCTCGTCAGGTACAACTGGCTGCCGAACGTGCTGATGCCGATGGTTTTGCCGCGCAAATCAGTTAATTTCTGTACCTCGGGTTTGACCAATAGAAGATAGCCGAGTTTGTCTTGCGTGGTCATCACCAACTTTATCGGCAGCCCTTTTATTGCACCTGCAATGCCGGGTCCGGTGCAGACGGCATAATCCAAGTCATCGGAGAGAAGAGCGTTGGTGGCAATCGCGCAAGGCACCAACACATGCTCGGAGTTAATTCCATGCTTATTGTAGAATCCTTTCTTTTCCGCCAAGACCGTTGGCAGAAAGCCCAGCGATGCGGCGGAGATTCCAATACGAATTCGTTGCTGCGAGTGCGCCGGAACTTGCGGCCAAAGAACAAGAGCAAGCAGCGTCAAAGCGAGTCTTGTCGCATTTTTAGGGTTCATTTTTCTATTCTCGTGAAAAAACCGTCTTGATCTATTTCTTTGATCAACGATCCATCAAAAAACTCGGCGGCCTTCATGCTTTCGAGTTTTGGAGTCGACTCCGTGAGGTCCTCGATGCTCGCCTGAATGGCATCCTCCCGTGGATAGGGCTTGGCGGGAATCGCCTCCAGAAACTGAACTCTGTAGGTAAACTCCAACAGCTTCAGGTTATCGATCCGCATGTATTTGCGGAATACCTGATAGGCAAGCTCTTTGTTTTTTCTGCCGGCCGCAATCGCCTCACTGTAAGCCATGAAAAAGGCCTTGAGCCGCGGCCGATAGTCTTTCAGAATCTGCCGGGTGGTATTGATCTCGCTCCCCGGTGAAGGAACGCCAAAGTCCTTCGGTTCGCCGAGCACTGAGATCTTTTGCCCGCTCAACTCGGTAAATTGGAAGACTTTGTCGGATTCCCCGATAGTTGCATCGATTTTACCCTGGAACATGAGTTGGATTCTCTTCTCCGACTCGCTCACGCCGGTGGGAATCAGCGAAACGTCTTTCCCTGGAGTGAAGCTTAGTTTGGTGAGGATTCGGCGCAGGAGAAAATCGGTGCCCGCGCCGATGCGGCTGCTGCCGACGATTTTTCCCCTCAGCTCCGAGGCGGATTTGATCGAAGGCACGGCGATGAGTTGGTACGGCAATGTGCCGTTGGTGGAAACCGTTACAATCGGCGCGCCGCGGGCGACCGCGCCCACGACACCCGAGCTGGAATCGGTGGTTAAATGGACATTGCCGGCGAGTAGGGCAGTCAGGGATACGCTGCCAGCGGCGATGCTGACAAGTTTTACGTCGAGCCCATATTTTTCGTACAGTCCGAGATCTTTGGCGATCCACAAGGGCGCGCGATTGCCGGTGAACGAACTATAAGAGACCACCAGCGGTTGAAGTGTTCGTTCTTGCGCTTCGCCTATGCTTGCAAGCGACAGCGCCAGCAACAGAATAGCATTCTGCCAAACCATCGAACCTCCTCTGCCGTGAACTCCAGGTTATGAAGGCGGTTCCTGTTTATTTCCTTCCGGCGCGTTCTTTCTATACATTCTTTTTTCCAGAGCAACAACGTGGCGCATTCGGGTTGCAAGGCTAAAGCGGGTAGATTAAAAGGAACTTTAGCGAATGCAAACATTGCATCGATGGAGCGCGTGGAGAAGTCATTTAATCAATTTAGGCAGGCGAACTGAGGAGGTTCAAAATGGATATGCAACAACGTCATTCTCGCGGCAACGTATTCTGGCCCGGCAACAATCGGATCGCGGTGTTTCTAAGTTTTGATTTCCAAGGCGGCGAGGATGTTCGGCCGGACAAGAATGGCAGGATCAATCATGAAGAGTACACTCAGGCTGAATACGGCCCCAATACCGGGATCTGGCGAATCCTGCGCATCCTTTCGGCCAACGATGTAAAGGCAACATTTCTTACCTGCGGTGGGATCGCGGAAAGGTACCCGGAAGCCGTTGCGGCGATCATCGCTCAAGGGCACGAAGTGGCGGGCCATGGCTACCATCATGAAGTTGCCCGTGATCTGAGCAAGGAGGAGGAGCGCGATGTCATGAAACGAACCAGTGACATGCTTCTCAACCGCGCTCAAAAACCGCCGGTCGGATGGCGTTCGTGCACGCAAAGCCCGAATAGTTTGGAATTGCTGATGGAACACGGCTTTCTGTGGAACAGCAATTCTTTCTCGTTTGATTTACCGTTTGTCTGGCAAAATGGCGACAAGCAACTCGTCGAACTACCCCGACAACCGTTTGGCGACGGCAGGACTTACGGCCATCGAGATTCAGGCAATCCAAACGACACGCTAGCTGTGTGGAAAGCTATGTTCGACCAGTTCTATGAAGAGTCAAAAATAGCGCCGACGTTCTGCCCGTTCCAATTTCACCCGTATATTTCTAGCCGGCCCGGCCGAGCCAAAACATTATCTGATTTGATCGAATATATGAAATCACACGAGGGCGTTTGGTTCGCTACCGGTAGTGAAATTGCAAAGTGGTGGCTTGAGAACGGCTTTTCAGCCGAGGCAGCAGCGCAAGTTTCCAAGGTAGCCTAAAGTAATGAGCTTGTGGCGCTCGTTGAGCGTCACAAGCCTCTATCACTCCAGCCGTTATCAATACGACCGAAATAGAAAACGTACTTTCTTCCGCAGCCGGCGCCCCATTCGCTTTTTCAACGCGAACCAAACCCGCAGCAGCCAATTCCTGGAGAACCAGGCAAAAGAGGTGGATGTGGTTATCCACTGATGATTAAATTCAAACCGCGCTTTGAATTTCCTGATTTGTAGAGTTTTGCCGAACTTTCTTTTGAAGATTGCTTTTACACTGACCGCGTTGCGCGCTTCAACGAAAACGGTCATCGTTTCGATCGGCAAAAGTTGGCGCACGCGCGAGATCTTCAGCGCCAGCGCCTCTTCGTTGCGCGCGCTGATCTCGATTAAGTTGTTCAATAGTTCGGGGTCTATCGTCGCCTTGTTGATGACCTCCCTGCGGGCCGCAAGTTCTTCGCCGCCGTCATCGGTATAAGCCGCCACGATAAAATAGGTCTTGTGCTTGGAAGTCTGCATCGACTTTTGCCACCAGTCGATGGCTTTCTCAAAGCCGATGCGTGATGCTTGTGAAAGATTCCTTGAACCGGCGCAGCCGTAAGGCATTGCTACGATCACAATCGAAATGGTCGTGGTCTCCTTTACTGTTTGGCT
>JAICEJ010000105.1 GCA_025924215.1 Candidatus Binatia bacterium | reverse complement strand
CGGCATGAACGCGGGAGTATACCGGTTAATGCTAAAGGAAAGAGATATTACCGGCATCGACATTGTAACGCCCAATAATCTGCGAAGGTTTGCCGAGCGGGCGCTGCAGCAAAAAAAGCCGCTGCCGATATCGATCTCTATCGGCACGCATCCTTATGAGTTGGTCGCATCCACGTTTAAAGCCAACCTCGGTGTCAATGAGCTCACTTTTGCCGGCGGGCTTCGCGGCGAGCCTCTGATGCTCGCCGATGGCGAAACCATTCCGGTGCCGTGCATCGCGGATGCGGAGATCGTTTTGGAAGGAGAAATTCTTCCGGAAGGTTGGATTCATCCTGAAGGGCCATTTTGCGAGTTCAACCGGCTAATGGGCGGCATTCATCTCAATCCGCGAGTGCGCATCAAAGCGGTCCTGCATCGTAAAAATCCGATTTACTATGCTCTGCATATGCCGTGGGAAAATATCTGGATGAGCGCGCCGATTTACGAAGCTGCCGCTTGGCGCGTGCTTCACGAAGCCGGCGTTCACGCCACTGCCATCAACGTAACGCCCGGGGGATGCTGTCACTGGCACATCGTGGCGGCGATCAAGAAATCGCCGGGTGATGGCAAAAATGCGATTATGGCGCTTCTGGCAATCGCGGACATCAAACATGTGACTATAGTCGATGATGATATCGATGTATTCGATGCGATCGACGTTGAATGGGCCGTTGCCACGCGTGTTCAGGCTGATCGTGATGTCCTGATCGTTTCCAATGCTCGTTCTAAACCTCTTGATCCATCGTTGCCGCCTTCTACCACAGGCAAAATTCCGACTACCGCGAAGATGGGTATCGACGCAACCATTCCCGACAATGTGCCGGCTAGCCGGTACAATCGGATTGTTTACTACAATCAGGGCAAGGTGCAGTTGAAAGACTATCTTGACAGCGGCGTGGAACAGGCGGCGCCAACCGAACCTTCCGATACGCAAGCCGTATCGCAAAAGATTCTCAGCGAGCTGGCAAATTCGCACCGCTTCTTTGCCGAATTGTTAGAGCTCTTTCCGCAGATTGATTACCGATCCATCGCCACAGCCTTGGGTGTTTTACATGAACAGGGGAGGATCAATCAGGACAGCGATGGAAAGTATCAGATGAAAACGAACAAGCCTGAATGACTAATCTGCCTAACTAGCGCCGACTCGATTACGACTACGCTAATTTCGCTGGTCTATCTCAAATCTGAACTAACGCCTTGTAACTCGTCCCGCGCTTAAGACACAAATCTTGTACGAGTACGTAATCTAGCAGTTAACGATGTGGCATACGCATTGCGCTAACTAGAGTAATCTTGTGAAGGAGGTTTCAATTTATGAAAGCTAAAAGGCTATTAGCGATTTCCGCTTCAGTTCTCACCGCAGCTTGGATTACGGCGGATGCTGGAATGGGTCTCGCGCAAACCAAAAGCAGGGACAGCAAAGTGAATCCGGACCTTAATCCATCTGTCGGCGCATCGCAGTCCGAAAGGACAGGGAACGACAGTCAGACTCCGCTCCCGGAGAAGAGCCCGATGACAGGGACAGTCGAGCAAGGCTCTGGGTCAACTAAAGGCTCCAGCTCTAGTGGCACCACTAAGGGAACGAGTCAGTCGCGGACAAAAGATGGTAAAACGATAAATCCAGACCTTAATCCTTCAGTCGGTGGCTCGCAGTCCGAGAGGACAGGCAGTGATAGTGGAACGCCTCTACCGAAAAACAGTCCTGCTACCGGAACTGTAGAGAAAGGCACGGGCTCTTCGCGGTAGTTGTTTTAGAATGCTTAAGTACCGCATAAGTTGTCGGCACTGAGATAATTGCCACTGATGCGGGAGCGAGTTTCTTCGCTCCCGCATCAATTTATTTATCGTCGGCTTATTCATCGTCGGCCAGCCAAGCAGTTCCCTCTTGCAGCGATTTCCGAATCCTCCTTAGCACGTGTAACTTGGCACGAATCGTTTCGCCAAGCTTTAGATCAATGATCTAATCACGATCAGCCGTTCGCCTTGACAGACGTGAGCGGGCTTAATATGAGGATTTCTATGCCGATTAAGAGTGGCGTGCTGGGGCATATCGTCCTCAATGTTGCTGACCTGAAAAAGTCAGAGGGATTCTACCGTACTGTGCTCGGGCTCAAAGTGTCCGCGCGCAATCTCAGGACGAAGATGACCTTTTTGAGCTACGGTCGGGAGCATCACGACGTTGCCCTTATGGAGCTGCCCAAAGGGGCTAGAGCAGTCAGCGGTAACGGCGTTCCCAAAGTCCACCACTTCTGCATCTATGTTGGGTCCAATAAGGAGATCGATGCCCTGTACTCGGTTCTCAAAAGACGAAAGATCCCGATTGTCAGCGGCCCGGAGACACTGGAAGTTGCCGGCAACCGTTCGATCAGTTTTCTGGATCCGGACGGAAATCGCGTAGAGATCGCCTGCAATGCAAATAAATATAAATACGACAATCGGGAGAAGGGCCTAGCGCAGAAATGAAGGCGCAAGGTGAAGAAGCTTATGAATTTCAAGTATGAAGCGAGGTGATGATGTCAGCCGAAATGGTGCTCAGCGGCGAAACTTTACCGACTGAAGATTTCTGTAATGTACTGATCGATGAGGTCAAGAATCGGCATGCCCGTCTACACCACCCGTTCTATGTGGACCTTTACGATGGAAAATTGCCGTTAGACGCGGTCAGGATCTGGGCGAAAGAAGCTTGGGGAATTTTTGCTTACAACGTGGCGATCAATACCGCGAAACTAGTTCGTTGCCAGTTATCGGGGATTCACGATCCGGAAATTCACAAAAAATTCGTCGACATCATTCACTCAGAGGTCGGCTATAAATACTTCGAAGGCAGCCCGCGGGCCGTGCCCGGCCATCGGGCGTTGTTTCTCCGTTTCGGCGAGAGCATCGGAATTCCCGCGCAGGAATTGGAGCGTTGCGAACGTGAGGAAGACTTTCTCCCGACGACGGTTTTAGCACGGATCGGCTGGATCGATATCGCGCTGCGCAGCAATCATATTCTCGAGCAAGTGGCGGCGACCAACTGTTGCAATGAGTTTTCTAATCAATTGACCGGCGGCAGATTCTTCAAAGCCTTCAAGACCCACTACGGATTGAGTTCGAACAACATCGAATTTTTTGCCGAACATGGCGAGGCGGACACCGAGCACAGCAATATCGGTTATGAGCTCGTCGAGCAGTTTGCTACCACGAACGAGCTCCAAGTCAGAGTGCTCAAGGCGCTGCGCAAGGGCTTATCGATTTGGTGGGCGCTAACTGACGGCGTCGCGCGGGAGTGCGGCCGAAAAAGTCTGCATTGATTTGGCTTACCTCTAGGTTGCGCCAGCCTGAGTTCGAGTAGTAGTGATGGAAACGCTTTCGACATTCAATTTAAAGCGCTGGGTGACGGAGAATCAGCACCTTTTCAACCCTCCATTCAGAACCAATCAACTCATCGTCTTTCACAAAGATTTCTTGGTGATGATTCTGCGCGGGCCCAATACTCGGCTCGATTTTCACATCGAGCCTGGCGACGAGTTTTTTTACCAAATCGAAGGCGACATGGAGCTGCACTTGAAGCCGCCGGGCGAAAGGCGAGAGGTCGTTACGATCAAACAGGGAGAGATTTTTGTTTGTCCCGGCGATCTGCCGCATTCGCCGCGCCGCTATGAAAACACCTGGGGTCTGGTGATCGAACGCAAACGCCGTGATGAAGAAAAAGAAGAGTTTGCCTGGTTCTGTGAGAGATGCGACGAACTGGTACTCAGTCGAGTCGTGAATCAGGGCAATATTCCAAGTCAGGTTTCGGCCGTCTATCAGGAGTTTAACGACAACGAACAGATTCGCACCTGCCAGGCGTGCGGATACGTTTTTGCACAGACACCGATGGCCGAACGGCTGAGTTTTCTGGAACCAAAGAAATGAGCTGTTGTTACCACTTGCGAACTGGTGGAGTTATTACGGTGTCGCCTCATACGCTAGGAAGAATACATCTGCCGATAGTCATATGAAAGTTTGCAAAGGTAAGTTCATCTATGACCAGCGTAGCGCCTGAGCCTATGTGCGCTCGTCATTGACTTTGTCGTTCTTCGGCGGTTCGTCCGCAACATCGATCGTTGAGGTTCAGTTAGCAAAGGAGGAATTATGACACTCGGTCATCTAGCCTTGCGCCAAGCTGTTGTCGATGGCGCGAATATGCTGGTTCGCGTCGGCGCGATTTCGATGAGCCATCATGGTAACTTCAGCGTGCGTGTGCCGAACACCAATACTATTCTGCTCACCGCGACCAGTTCGTTCGACAGTCTCAATCCTGAGAATCTCGCGCTCCTCGATCTTGATGGACGACTCCTCGAAGGTGAAATTAATCCGACCAACGCTGAAATCGTCCACATGCACGCCGTGGTTTACAAGCAACGCCCTGAGACGGGCGCTGTGGTGCACACTCATTCCACTTACGCCACCAGTTTCGCGCTAGCCGGCCGCTCCCTATCCTGCTCTTATGAGGCCTTGGTGCGCGCCGATATGACCGATGGTGTGCCGCTGGCTCCTTACGGCCCTCGGGGCTCGGCGGCATCCGTGGACAATATTGCCGCGGCTTTGAACAGCGCCACTAAAACCAAGGCAGTGCTGTTGGAAAATCATGGGGTGCTCGCCTTTGGCGCCGACCCAGGGTCAGCGGCGCGGGCCAACTTGATCGTCGAGGAGGCTGCCCAGATGGCGATTTTCGCCGAGGTGCTGGGTGGCGCGAAAGAAATCCCGGCTCATCTTTTAAAGGCGACAGTAGCACGACGGGACGAGTTCGCGCGCGCCGGCACTAAGCGGACGTAAGAAGCGGCGGGGCGCAGCTTGCGCCCGCCGCATGATTGTGTGGCCACTACTCCGGTCGCAGATTGTTTCGATTGCGCCGGTGCGAGATGATATTAGTCACCGGCCAAGCCGGGAAAGAGGAGAGGATATGGCAATTAGGCTGATTGTAACTATCGCAGCGGCACCGGGAAGAGGCGCGGAGCTCGCACAACTATATAGCGCTTACTGCACAGAGGTGATGAAAGAGCCTGGCTGTGAACAGTTCGAGGTATTTCAAAGTGCTGTCGATCCCGACAAACTGGTGCTGCTGGAACGATGGATCGACAAGGCGGCTCTGGACGTGCACGCATTGACCAGCGTTCGTCCGACTATGCCGCCGGAGCTGAGAGTGGGCACCAGCGAACGCGAAGACTATGAGTATAACAGAACCCGTTAGGGGCGCCGAGTTTTACAATTCTGCATCTGGGCTAAAGTGAGACTGATTGCCTGTCGCTATCTTACCACAAATGCTCAACGCCCATGCTAACGTAAGAACGAGAGAGTATCAGGTCTTCACTCGATGTAATTAGGCAGAATGTCGGTTAGTAATCCTATCCCAGCGTAAGTTTTGATCGAGCGAAGTGATCAATCCGTAAAACTTCCCTCCTGAACGGCAGCCGCGTTTCAGTTAGAGAGCGGCGCCGTCGGATATCTTCTAATCAGATTGGTACTGGCAATCACGCACTCCAGAAAAATATTAGAGTGTCGTGCTTAATAGCGAAGGTCAGTTAAAGACCAGTAGTCGAATCCAATCAGTTATTCCGCCGAAACAATTAGCACTGCAATACTCAACAAAATTTTATTGACATGCTCGCAGCAGCAGAGTAGATGATCAAATGACTCCTCGATCAACGCACCCGGGCTAGCAGAGATAATTTCATCATAACTTCTTCGACTCACAGGATGGATAGTTATGAAAGAGATTTTTTCTGGCGTCATCGCTGTACTCCTTCTAGCGACTGGTCCCGATCTGATTCACCGCCACGCCACGAACTTAGGGATAGCGTTAGCAGCCGAATCGAATGAGGATCTTCAACCGCTAATCACGACATCGGAACTGCTCGTCGGAGAAAATCGCTTTGCCTTTGGACTCGTAAAGGCAAACAAGCTTCTGGAAAACGCCGATGTTCAACTCCGCATTTATGCGATCGATGGGCCGAAACCAAACCTTATAGCGGAAACCAACGCTCTTTATCAGCCGGTCGGGATTGCCGCCAGTGGCGAGCGGGTGCATCGGCATGCTGACGGCGTAAAACACGTGCACCGCGCCGAAAGCGAGGTGCGCGGTCTGTATGTCACTCGGCTCAAGTTCCCGCGTCCTGGTGCTTGGGGTATCGAGCTGCAGGCGCGGGATGACAATGGCTCTTCGGCAACGGCGCGTCTCACAGTAACGGTGAACGACGCGCCGCAAACGCCGGGCTTGGGCACTCCCGCGCCCCGCAGCCGCAATCTGATTGCCTCCGATGTGCGTGATCTGCGCCAGATCGATACCAGTCAGAAACCCGATCATCGACTACACCAAGTACGGATCTCCGACGCCATCACCCAACGCAAGCCCCAGCTCATCGTCTTTGCCACCCCGCAGTTCTGTACAAGCAGAATGTGCGGCCCAGTGGTGGACATCGTCCGGCAGTTGCTTCCTGAATATAACAAACGAATCGCCTTTACTCATCAGGAGATTTGGCAGGACTTTGCCAGCAAAAAGGTTTTTCCGACAGTAGAAGAGTGGCGTCTGGTGTCCGAGCCGTGGACTTTTGTAGTTGACGGGGAAGGAATCATCCGGGGCAAGTTTGAAGGGCTTGTGACCGTGCGAGAGCTGGAGCAGGCGCTGCAACAGACGCTGCAGCTGAATGCGACCCGTCCGCAGTAGCGTTTCGCGGCTCGAGGTTTATTGAGCTTTAAGGAGCTGAATATGCAGAAACTTAAACTTCAGAGCATAGCAGCGGAAGCCGTCACCCGGATCGAAATTTGCCTCCCGAGGGTCTTTCCGTGGAAGCTTCGCGGAGGCGATAAGCGCGCCACGGAGGTTATCACAAAGTCCATCACCCACATTGGAGGAGAACTAATGAAACGTGCCGTCATACTGATGATTACCATCCTAGGTTTCTGTGGTATAGGCCGGAGCGCGATGTCGCAAACTGTGGATGATTATCGGCTGAGTGGTCGCCGCGCAGACGCAACCGTAAGCTTTGGCCTTTGGCAAACCGACCCGCCATTGAATAGATTTGCTGGCAACCCCGCCATGGGTGCGGGCAATCACCACGAAGTAATACCTAACGTATCGAGAATCAATATCTCACGTAAGGATAGTGGTGGCGTGAACTTCATCATCAGCGGCAATCATGTTGTCGCCATCTACGATGATGGCACCCGGCCCGAGGATATCGATCCTAATCTGCTGGTCCCTGGTATCACGACCGCCGGTGGCGTGATAGATGATCCCGACAAAAGAATTTACCTCGGTGCCAATGAAACCGCTCCAACTGGAGCACGCGACCGGGTTGAAGTGGTTCATTTCTCAAAGCCCGGGACCTACCTAGTGATTTGTGCCATAAGGAATCATTTTGTAAACGACGGCATGTACGGTTTCGTGGTGGTGAGGGAAGATCAACTTTTCGCGCAATAAATAATCTTTTCAGATGCCACAACTATTTCACTCATGGTTCGATAGCAATTTTGCCCTTCCGTGCGTCCCGCCCGCTGCAACCGGTTACCTCGCCTGACATGCTCGTCCAGCGGCGTCCAAGTTATCCGCAGTGCACACGGGCGCCGCTAGACGCCGCATTGATTGGTTGCGAATATTGCTGGTCTCGTTAGGTAAGTTAGCAAGTTGCGAGATCCCCACTTGCCGGTGGGTACAAAGTAATACGCAATCTCAACCTCGTCTAGGATTAGCAATTCACGATGACGTCCTATGGCGATCCGTCTGATTGCGACCATCACCGCGGCACCCGGAAGAGGCTCCGAACTCGCGAAGCTGTATAAAGCGCGCTGTGCAGAAGTGATGAGCGAGCCCGGCTGTGTGAACAGGTCGAGGTATTCCAGAGTGCAATGAATGCAGACAAGCTAGTCCTGCTGGAACGCTGGACGGAACAGGGAGTTTTGGACGCGCATGCAAACTGAACAGTTCTCGTCCTCCGTTGTCATCAGAGTTGCCAACCGGAACTACCGTCCGTGAAGACTACGACTACAATCGAACCGATAACTGTCTTGGGATGTCTAAATTGGGACCCGGCGAGCGCTAGCTCAACAAAAACTCCGAAAGTACTCTGTTGAATTCATCTGGTTCTTCTATCTGCGGCTCGTGGGCTGAATGCTTGAAGCGATGAACTCTGGAACCGGGAACGATCTCTTGAAAATTGATGTCCCAATCTCTTTGATTCAGCGGATCGTGTTCGCAGGACATGATCAGTAAAGGCACGCGCAACTGTGAAAGCTTCTTGACGAACGCTTCCGTGCTGGAGCGCGCCTGGTGCGCCGGGCTTCTCAGGCGTGCTGCCGAGAGCGCTTCCCAGGCGCCAGGGATAATCGAGCTCTCATAGCGCTCGCGGATATTTTCTTCGCTCTGCCATTTGGGATCGTGGTAAAGCAGCGCGACGATCTTCTTCATATTCTCCAGTGAGGGCGTGTAGTTTTCCAGATCAGCTTGCGATTGGGTTTTGAACACGCTGGCGTTGCCGCAGATGGTGACCATCTTGCGGATTTGAAATGGCGCAGGATCGAGCACGGAAGCTCGTAAGATCAAGCCGCCTCCCGCCGAGTTGCCGACGAAGTAGGCTCTGCTAACGCCGATCGTTTCCAGAAATCGTTTCATGTGGCTGATGCGGTAGCCGGCTGGATCGGAAAAGCTGTAAATCTTGTCAGTCTCGCCCCAACCGAGAATATCGGGCGCAACCACATGAAACTGCTGCGCCAACGATTCGATGCTGTGTTTCCAGGTGATTTCGGCCGATGCGCCGTATTCACCGCCGTGCAGCAACAGCAAATCCGGGCCGCTCCCTGCTTCAAGAAAATGAGTCTTGACGTCGCCGACACGGATAGTTCGATGCTGGTAACCGGCCATGAAGGTGGAAACCTACAAAAATGCCACGCCGCCATCGACCGCGACGGTTTGGCCGGTCATGAAATCGCTCAATGGAGAAGATAGAAACAAAACGGTTCCGACCAGGTCCTTGGGTAGCTGCACTCGTTTTAGACATCGATCGGTCAAACGCGCGCCGCGCATTTTTATAATCTCTTCGCTTGGATTCTCTTCCGAAAGGGTTGAGCCCGGCGCGAGGGCATTGACATTGATGTTGTCTTCGCCGACTTCGCGCGCCAGGGTCCGCGTGAAACCAATCACGCCCGCCTTCGACGTTACATAGTGAATACGCCCGGCGCTGCCGTTCAATGCTGTGCCCGACGAAATATTGACGATCTTGCCGGATTTCTGCCTGCGCATGGTCGGCAGCACGGCGCGACAGCAAAAGAAGAGGCCTTTGAGATTCACCGACATCATTCGGTCCCACTCGTCAGGATCGATGGAATCGATACCGCCCCGGTTCATGGGAATTGTTGCAAAGATCGCAGCGTTGTTGATCAGAATATCGACTTTGCCGAAGCGATCGAGAGCGAGCTTGACCATCTCCTGCGTCGAAGCCTCATTGGCAACGTCGACCTTCACCGACAACGATTGCGCATCGGTTTGAGAATTGACTTCCCTGGCGACCTTGACGGAGGCCGGTTCATCAATGTCTGCGACAACGACTTTCGCGCCGGCTCCGCCAAAACCCAGGCAATAAGCCCGGCCGATCCCATGACCACCGCCGGTGACGATAACGACTTTATCTTTAAGTCCTTCGATCATGTGAACTCCTTCACTTAGATCCCGTCAAAATATCCTCAGAGCCGGTGAGGGTCAAGCAACTGAAAGGCTGCTCGATTTCTTAGCCGGCACAAACTCCCGAAGATTACTTTGACACTTGACGACAATAAATCTTGTTGAGAGCGGTTGCCATGTTATGATTGCTCGATGCTATATCAGTGCAATCAGACGCAGGTTGGGTGGTGCCGTTTTCGATGGCCCGCGGCGATAAAGCTTCAAAGCTTCGATCAAAGATTTCGTCGGCGACAAAGGCTCAGGCTCGGAAGGGCGATTGCCTTTTCGCTTCTTTTTTTTTCATTGTCTCTTCGGCTTGCGCCAGCCGGATCTGTGCTGGCGTTTGCGGACGCGCCGCCGGTCCACAGCGATCCCAGAGTTAGCCCATCAATACTACTGAAAAACGCGGACGAAGATTTCGTGCGCGCCTCTGTGGCGAAATACGGCAGCCGCACAAACGCCAGCAAAGCATTTGCGGCCCAGGGCTGGAAGCTGGTGAGGAACGACCAGCGCGAGTTGGCGCTCCAGGATTTCATACGAGCTTGGCAACTCGATGAGAAAAATTATCAAGCGTTCTGGGGGTTCGGCGCGATCTTGAGCGAGCAAGGGAAAATCAAGGAAGCCATTGAACAGCTAGAGATTGCGCGGGAACTAAACGACGATTCATCTCAACGAGTGCAGTTGCTCACTGATCTCGGGATCTTGCATTCCGAATACGCGGCGCGAATGCCCCCGGCCGACCAACTTGGTCGGGCGTATCGTTTCGTTCTTGCAAATAACCGCTTTGCCGAAAGCATCGAGATCGATCAAAACGATGCAGCGAGTTGGCGCGCCTGGGCTATCTCGCTCTATGCTCAGGAGCGGTACTCGGAGGCTTGGATCAAAGCGAAACGGGCGTTGGATCTTAAAGCCGAGCCGTTTCCCGTCGGATTTTTAGATCGTCTGCGCGAAAAGATGCCGGAATCTGATTAGAGTCGGACGTAAGTCAGAAGTGCCGAACCTAAAGCAACGGAATAACAGGTAGTATGTACCGCGAGTGCACACGGGTTCTGAGCTCGGCTCTGCTGGCGCTCACAGGTTGGTTGCAAGCCGAAGCCCTGGCGCAAAGCATAGCTGAAGCTGAACGGCTGCTGACGCTTACCACCGGTAACCTGCCGCTCGTTCTGGTCGCGCCGCATGGCGGCCGTGAGGCAATTCCTGGGATCGGCATTCGCCAGGGCAATGGTGTGCCGCAGTTCAAAACCGGGCGCGATCATAATACAGCAGAATTAGCCGAAGCCATTGCGCTGAAGCTTGGCCAAATGTCCGGAGCCAAGCCGTTTTTGGTCATTGCCCGTTTTGACCGCAAATACATCGATGCCAATCGCCGGTCCACTGAAGCTTATGAAGCTCTTGAAGCGCGGCCCTATTACGCGGCTTTTCACAGCGCAGTTGACGAAGCCTGCAAGCAAATACGGCGGGTCTGGGGACGCGGCTTGCTGCTCGATATCCACGGACAAGCGGCGGAAGCCAACGTGATCTTTCGCGGGACGAAACATGGTAAGAGTGTGGCAGACCTGGTCCGAAGATTTGGCCGGCAGGCGCTGACTGGGCCTCATAGCATACTCGGCCAGTTATCTTTAAGAGGTTACAAAATCCTGCCCGACCCCAGCGTTACTGATCGCGAGTCACGTTATAGCGGCGGCCATACTGCGCAAACCTACGGCAGTCACCGCGCTACCGGTATTGATGCCATCCAGTTGGAGTTTGGCACCCGGCTTCGGGCGCGCGATAACGTCGATCGAACCGCCACCGATGTCGCTGCTGCAATCCGAGTTTTTGCCAAAGAATACTTGCCGATCAAATTAGAAGGCATGGAACAAAGCATCGTAACGCAACCTTGATTGTGGTTAGCGATTGCGTTTACTCTGAACTCCGGTTTTGGGGCTCAGGATTGGTGCTCTCCCTGCTCTCTCTTGTCACATAGCGAAGGATGGAAGTAACAGAGAGCACTCAAACGCGCTCGCTAATAAATCGTAATCTAGATAGAGGTGTGCCCATGACTACCGATCATCGAGCAATTTCGTTTAGCCAAGCAAAGGCCGACGATTTCGCCAATCGTCTGCTGACCATGCTGAATCAAAGCTCGCTTTGCGTGATGATTTCGATCGGCCACCGCACGGGGCTCTTCGATACGATGAGCAATCTTCAACCGTCCTCGTCCGCTGAGATCGCTTCTAAGGCCGGTCTCAACGAGCGCTACGTTCGCGAATGGCTTGGCGCCATGGTAACCGGGGGTGTCGTCGAATTGGATCCGAATACCTACAAGTTTTCCTTGCCG
>JAICEJ010000104.1 GCA_025924215.1 Candidatus Binatia bacterium | reverse complement strand
TTGGTCGATACCGATGGACACATGTCTTAGAACGACAGTCCGACATCAGGAAATATGAGTCGGCTTGGAACAAATGTCTGACTCCGGTATGGCCCGGCGACCAACCCTGGGACAACGATATGACGACTCATTCGCGATAGCTCGACAGTGGAAGGGACTCAGCGCCGACATTTCGCAATCGGACGACGAGTTCCCGGAAAACTTGACCGATTCATTTGATCACCGGGAATTGTCCGACGAGGCCAAGAGAAGAATGCTCTACAAATACGGCAACGAGCTGTTCGCTCTGTAAAGATCAGCGGAGGTACGTCATGAGACGACTTGTTGCGATAGTTGTTTTATTCCTGTTCGCGGCCTCATCGGCCGTGTGCAGGGCGGCCCCGGCTGCCGAGCCGGTCCGGATCGCCTACAGCTCGGTGAACCCCCACGCTTTACTGGTCTGGATCGCAGAAAAGCGAGGGCTATACGCCAAGCATGGCCTCTCGTCGACGCTTGTCTATGTTCCCGGCGGCTCGGTAGCGATTCAAGCGCTGGTTTCGGGAGACATCGACTTAGCTCAGTTGACCGGCCCTCCCGGCGTGATCGCGAATATGAAGGGCGCAGATATCGTCTACATCGCGATGACCGATGACAAAATGGGTTATCAATTGGTAACGCGCCAGGACGTCAAAAGACCCGCCGAGCTAAAGGGAAAACGATTAGGCATCAGCCGGTTTGGTTCCTCTTCTGATTTCAGCACCAAAGTCTTGCTTAAGAAAATCGGCATCGATCCAAAGGATGTGACCATTCTTCAGATCGGCAATGAAACTCAGCGTTTGGTGGCGCTCAAGTCCGGCGGCATCGATGGCTCTATTTTCAATGCGCCGTTCGGTGCCGAGGCGAAAAAATTGAATTTCAACATTCTCGCCGACGCGGGTGCGCTCAATATTCCGTACTTCAATACGGGAATGTGTGGCAGTACTCAATTGATGCAGAAAAACGAAACGCGAATGTTGAATTTTTTGCGCGCCTATCTAGAGGCGATCAAAATTTTCAAGACCGAGCCGGAATACACCTTGAAGGCGCTTTCGCAGTTTAGCAAGGTAAACGACCACGAGCTGCTTAAAGAAGCCTATGAGTACAACAGAGCGCGAATCCCCGATGTGCCGTATCCCTCCGTAGTAGCGATGCAGGCGGTCGTGGACACACTCGCGGAGAGCGAACCCAAGGCCGCCAAGGCGGATGCTAAGAAGTTTATCAACGACCGGTTTCTAAAGAAGCTCGAAGACGAAGGCTTTGTACAGAAGTTGTTTGGACGGTAACAGGCGCCTGCCGCGCATGCTATGTGCTGCGGAGAATGCGGCCGCTAAGCGATAAGGCAGGTTAGAACACCATGGTCGGTGGCGTGCTATCGCGGAATCTTGTCAATCTCGAGTTCGGCACCGGCCTTTAACAACGGTTAGTTGCCTTTTGCCTTTCTGGCTGCGGCAATGTCTCCTTCGCTCAGGTGGTAAAAGCGCACCGGATTGTCGAAGAGCATCTTGCTTTTGAATTCCTCGGACAAGTCCTTGCGGGCTCTCAGGTGAGGGAGATCGCCGCCGAACTGGTCGCGTTCGCGCTCGTGCGGAAAGTCCGATGCCCACATGATTACATCCGGATGAACCAGCTCCGGAATATAGGGCGCGATGCGCTCTTCGACCTCCATCGTCACAAAGATATTGCCCGATTTGAAGAACGTGCTAGGCGGCGACTTGAGATTCGGCGCCAGGCGCGCGGCAAATTTTTCATAATCTTCTTCCATTCGGTCCATCATGAACGGCACCCAGCCGGCGCCTGCTTCGAGATAAGCGACACGAAGCTTGGGAAATTCCTGAAATACTCCCTGGAAAACCATGTTGGTGATTTGCAGAAATAGGCCCACAGGATGCTCGAGCATGTGCGCTTCTAAGAAGCTGGCGACGCGATCAAGACCAAGGTTTTGGCTCACACCGCCGTGAATTGTGAGCGGCACATTGAGCCGCTGCGCCTCATCGTAGATCTCGTGGTACAAGGGCGAGCCGTAGAGAGGATTGCGATTGTTGGTGACGGAGGGCAACAAACCGGCGCAAAAACCCAATTCTTTGACACAGCGGCGCAATTCAGCGGCCGCTGCTTTTGGATCTTGCGGAGCAAGGAGGCCAACACCCTTCAGACGTGGTGTTTGGCTTATAAAGCGGTGATAGAGCCAATCGTTATATCCCTGGGCTAGCGCCGAAGCCCATGCTGGCAGTTGGATCATACCGAGCGCCAGGGCCGAGGTCGGATAGAGAACGGCCATATCGATGCCATGCTCATTTTGGAAGCGGATCCAGGCCTCGGCGTCAGGATCTTCGCGCTTGCCTTTGCGCGCCAGGCCGCGCTGCCAGCCATCGGCATCGAACAGCGGCCAACTGGAGTGCCAGTTCATCTCGCCGAAGTTGCCTTTGATGTGATCGAAGAGATCCTTGTGCTGCTCCATGATGTGTCCGTCTGCATCGATGACCAAATCCGCCATTGTGGTGCCTCCTGATTTGATGCTTCAAACTGGCGCGCTGCCATAGTGTCCGCCGGATTGAAACCGGGCGAGACTGGTTTCAGAATATCTGTCCGCAAGCTTCTGGTCGAGCGCTCACTGCAAAAAAATTTTCTGATATTCTTTCTTTTTGACTTCGTAATCTTCTTTGCTGAACGGGTACATCTGCACAAATTTAATTTTATCGGCATCGGCCAGAGGCGGATAGATACCTTCACGATTGACGAACTCGCCGGTCTTTGCCTGGATGGTCATGCTCTCTTCGTCGAGAAAGAAGTCGATGAAAGCTTTGCCGGCGTTGGGACGCGGAGCTTTGGATCCAAGGCTGATGTACTGCCCGTCACCGAGCATATTGTAGTCGCGCACGTAATCGAGATTGGCTCCTTGTTTGTTATAGGTCAAGACGAAGCGCGCGAAAGTAATTCCGATGGGTGTTTCACCGGTGCCGACCCGATCGGCGGCAGGGACGATCGACTCGACGAATATCGGTTTTGCAGCGGCCAAATCACGAATGAACTTTTCCGCCCGCGGTTTTGACATGATCTTGTCCAGACTGGCGAGCCATTGGGTCGTCAGTGTATGGTTCACCGGATGCGGCATGACCAGCTTGCCGCGGTATTCCGGCTTGACGACATCCTCGAGCGTTTTTGGCGCTTCGGAAGCTTTGATGTTGGCTTTGTTGTATATCACCCCGTAGAGCACGTTTCGGTAACGAGCTCCGAGATTCGGATCAATGGCCTCTTTAGCAAAGCCTTTGAACGACGGCGATTGATATTTCACGAACACTCCTTCTTTGGCGAGGAGATGCATGTGGTCGCCGGTCATTGCGACTACGTCAAAGAGGGGTTTGCCAACGCGAAACTCGGCCAGAGAACGATCGAGAACTTCGGTGGAGCCGCCGCGCCAGTATTCCATCTGCAGCCCGGTCTTTTTCTCGAACGCTGCCTTAATCGCATCGGCGGTGAAGGTTTCCATGGATGTGTAGACGATAACCTTGCCGCCTTCTTTTTTTGCCGCCTCGATCAACTTGGCATCTTGGGAGAAAACAGTCTCTCCCGCGAAGAGCAATAGCAAGCCAACTAACAGGGCCGAAATCCACATCGTCAAACTCCTTTTCGGTTATTTGCTGGAATTCTTTCTTGCTGGTTATATTTCAGCAGGATTAATCCCGTCAAGGCAGTTGCATTCGGCAACTTGAACGATGGTCTCTGTGAACCATTGTTGTGACATGGCCATCACAATTGGGCAAATCTTTGCGACAGAAGATTCTGGCCATGCGGTTTAGAAAAGAGGCGCTCGATCTCGGTGTCTTGCACTTGGGCGAGAGCCGGCGGTTTCCATTGCGGCTTCTGGTCTTTGTCGATGAGGCGAGCCCTGACACCTTCGCGGAAATCGGATCGCGCGCAAAAATTCATAGCCATGTGCCATTCGCGCAGAAAGACTTCTTCCAACCCGAGCTTTTTGCCTTCGTTTATCTGTCGAAAGATAGCCTTTGCCGACGTTGGCGAACCGCTAAGATAACCATCGATTGCGCTTTTAATCCAATCGTCCGTACCGCGCCAGCTACGTAATGCGGCATCGACAGCTTCAATGGCGGGTTTATCAGTCAACGACTGAATCGTATCAAGCCGCTGCATGATCGCTGATCGGCCACTCGTCGGTGAATCCGCGAAGCCCGAGAGATGACGACGTAGTATTTCTTTGTCATGCGCCTCATCGGATTTCCATTCGAGCTTTGCTAACCCAGCCAACGCCTGCGATTTCTTGTTTGATGCGACGAGGCCATCGGCCATACCGATGGCGGCGGCATCTCGCCCGTCAAAGCGCGCACCGGTCAGCGCAAGAAACAATCCCAAACTGTCCGGCAAACGATTTAGAAAATAGGTTCCGCCTACGTCTGGAAATAGTCCTATGGCGATCTCGGGCATGGCCATGAGAGTGCGCTCGGTGACCGCCCGATAGCTTGCTCCATTCATAATCCCGATACCGCCGCCCATGGTGATTCCGTCAGCCCAACAAAGGAGCGGCTTGGAATAAATGTGTATAAGATAATCAACTAGATATTCTGCCGTGAAGTATTGAGCACCGGAGCCGAGATCCGGTCCCTGCTCGAGCGCAACTACAAGTGCCTTGACGTCGCCGCCGGCGCAGAAGGCTTTCTCTGAATCTGAGTGCAAAACCACGCAGACTACATCTTCCCGTGCGCGCCATTTCAGCAAGGTGGCTTCGATGTCACGGAACATGGCGAGCGTGAGCGCGTTTAGCGCGCGCGGGTTGTTCAATTTGATAAAGCCCAGCGCGAAACGGCCTGCCCTTGTTTCTGAGAAGACGACGCTCTCGGATGGTCTCGTCGAAGGATTAATCATCAACATGCTATCGGACGACGGAACAAAAATGTCAATGGTGGACGTTGAGTGGACATTGATTGGTAGATTTGGCCGCTGATTTTGACCGGCGTGAATTTTTAGTCGTGCAAATTGCGGCATAAAATCGCCGCGTTAGAGGGCACGTTTCAAATCTTCTGCTCGCGGCATAGTGATTGCTACGTCACTGGAAACGCGCGGTAAATGCACGACAGAGAGGGACAAAATGGAAACATCAGAGACGGCCGAATATATTCAAATTAGTTGCGAGAACAGCACCTATAATGCTGCACTCTGCCACCGATGTGGTACGAAGATTTTTCCGGCGGAACTCCTAGACGCGCATCTCGACCGGCACCAGATTAAAGACCTCTATCTTGAAGGCGAGCTTAAAAAACTACAATTCGCCATGGCGCGAATGCGATAGCGGCATTTAGTGTTCCGTGGAGCACAGCTCGAGCTTTACCTCCTCAGTTCGAGTTTGTGGCTAGTACCCAAGGGTGTCCCTCGCAGCGGGACACCCTTTTCCCAATCTAGCCCTCAGTAAAAACTCGCATCCGAGAATTTTTTGTCGGAGAACCCTCTTCCGTATCAGGTTCCTTGGTCAGTTCTCTTCGCCGGCTGCTCCTAAGCGATCGCTCGCCTGTGCTCTTCAGTTGAGAAATCTCTAAGCAATCTGCGATAGCCTTGACATCATCGGTACCCTTTCCTATGGTCGCCGCTGGTGAATGGTTTGCGTCACACGGATTGCTGAAGAGACATCTCATGAAGCGGATCAAAATTGTTTGCGCGTTTGTAATCGCCGCGCTGTTGATCTCGCCACGGATTCTAACGGTTGCGCACGCCGCGGAACTCGAGAAGCTAAACGTTTGCTACTCATCGATAGCCGCGACATCGGTTTCGACCTGGATACCGAAAGAAGCGGGGATCTACCAGAAGTACGGGCTCGACGTAAACGCGGTCTATGTCTCCGGTGCTCAGGCGATTTCCACGCTGATTTCCGGTGACACGCAGATCGTACAAGGTTCCGGCGCCGCCGCCGTTCTCTCCCGACTATCCGGAGCCGATGTGACGATCATCGGTACAACGATCAATGTTGTGCCGATGAGTCTTGTGACGACTCCTGATATTGGCGGAGTGCAGGACCTCAAGGGCAAAACATTCGGAGTAAGCCGCTTCGGCTCGCTCACCGACATCGGCCTGAGAAAAGCCGTCAGCGAGTTTGGCCTCGACCCCGCGACCGATATCAAGATGATTCAAACCGGCGGCGTGCCGGAGATTTTGCTCTACATGCAGCAGGGCGTTATCAAGGGAGGCTTGATTTCATCGCCGACTCTCGAGAGAGCCAAAGAGCTTGGCTATAAAGAATTATTGAACCTTGGCCAAATCAAATATCGTTATCCCGGCACCGCTCTGGTGACCACCGGATCGTTCATCAAACATCGGCCGCAGACATTAAACCGGTTCCTCAAAGCCACTCTTGAAGGAATCAAATACGCCAAAGCCAATCCTGATTTCACCGTCCGAGTGCTGGGCAAATACACGCGCAACACCGACACCAGACTTTTGAACAGCGCCTTTAAAAGTTACGTGCTCGGCTATATTCGAAATGTGCCGACCATCACCCAACCTGAGATGGAATCGGTGTTGGAAGATATTGCGACGCGAAATCCAAAGGTCAAAAACGCCGATCCTAAACAATTTTACGATCTAGCGCCGCTTGAGCAGTTGATTAAGGAAGGATTCATTAAAGAACTGTATCCGGGATAGAGCGCTTACGTTTCCGCCTTCGTGTTATGACACTGTGACAATTAGCTCAGAGAATAGAAACTTCCAGCCGCTTACCTTCGCTGGATATACAGCTGCGTTCAAGCTCTGCTTGATGGATAGGAAGATATGTCCTGCATGCTGACTCACTTCTTCTACTGCGTCATAACGTCACTGGTGATTTGTTTATTTCCGGCAAGTCTTGTCGCGGCTCAGAAGGAACGACCGATTGACGTTATTGAGGACAATAGCTTTTTAATCGAGGAGGCCTACAATCAAGAGCCGGGCGTGGTTCAACATATTTTCACGGCGCATTATATCAATGATTCACGTCGACGTGGCTGGGAATTTAGTTTCACGCAAGAGTGGCCGGTATTCTCGCAGAACCATCAATTTTCTTACACGATCCCTTCATATCACCTGGTTGAAAATGGCGATCGGCAAAACGGACTCGGCGACGTGTTACTCAACTATCGCTATCAGTTGTTGGAAGAGGACGAAACGAAACCCGCCTTCGCCCCTAAATTCAGCCTGATTCTTCCATCCGGCAGTCGCAGGCGTGGTACCGGGTACGGAGTTGTCGGCTATGAATTGGGTTTGCCTTTCAGCAAGAAGGTTACTGGGCAGTTCGCTTTGCATGCCAACTTCGGATTGACCTACCTGCCGAATGCTCGTGCGCCTCTCGGCAGCGGCGGGCTTTCCCCCGAACGTTCGTTGGTATCGTACAACCTCGGTGCAGGTGCAATCTACGCGGTTTTACCCCGTGCGCATCTTATGCTGGAGTGGCTTGGCGATTTTGAAGAAAGCATCGATGACAATGGCAAAGACGAACGCTCGTTCATCCCCGTCCTGTCTCCGGGCTTACGCGTAGCGATCGTCGATCGACCGATGCTGCAAATTGTTGCCGGGGCTGCAGCGCCGATCGGTCTCAGTCGGAAAGCGGACAACTACGGCGCTTTCCTCTATCTCTCGATTGAGCACGACCTGTTCTGAGCGGCTATTGGTCTTTAGGCAGGCAAGACACCCGCGCCGAATCAGACTGCGGCATAAACTCAAAGCATTCGACCTGCGTTCCGGCGGGTTAAGTCGAACGGAGCCGGTCTCCCCAATGAGTACCCGGAACGAATGTCCGGGCACTCACAGCACGAGAGGCAAGCCAGAGTTATGAATGCGAATGCCCGGCCATCAATCGATCGGCCGGCGGGGAGTGGCGAGAATGAGAACGATCACTATAGGTGATTCGTTCGGCACGCAAACCCAGCTGTTTTGCCTGCTCCTGGCAAGACCGGCAAACGACCATGTTTAGAAATACAAGGCCGTTTTCCTCGCTAATCACCCGGTATTTCTCGCCTGTGGCTACTTCGTCGCAATGTTGGCAAATGAATTCCATGGTTGCCGAATGGAGCAAGTGCCATACCCAAAAACATCAATCCGTGGAATTATCGCAAATGACACAAAACAACCACAAACTCCAATTCGTGTCCCATCCGTAAGAATGCGGGGCTTTAACGGTGTTGCGCTAGAGAGACGGTTCAATGTCTTGGTGAGCTCGGCCATCGACATCCTACTAACGGGTGCCGAAGGTGTTTTGATCTACCATCCATTGCTTTTGCGCTGAGTGGTCAACTCGTTGATTCTCGACTTTTTGATCTTTGGCAGTGACGCGAAGAATTTCCAGCGGTTCGCTGGATGAGCTTTCAAACCAATACTTAAACCCGCGAGGGATCAGAATGCCTTCGCCTTGGTTAAACTCGCCGATAACTTCATCGCCCTCGCCATAAAACTTCACGGCGCCGCTCATCACATACCAGAAAGCATCGTCGCCGGTATGCGAGTGTAAGTTGTTTTCGCCACCATCCTTTACCACCTGCACTTGGACCTTCATTAGATCGCTGTTGCAGACCTGCAGGGTTTTTTTGACTCCGTCGAATTGCGGCGTCTGGTATTTAAAGACTTTCGGTTCTTGCGCCATGGATCACCTCGCCTGTTTATTTTTCACCGTGAGAGACCACGGCGAACTGTTTTCGAGCTTATTCCCAGGACAGATGTTTCGTCAAGAGCTAGTCTGCTTGCGACCTTGGCTGCTCCGGAGAATATCTCGTGTGTTGACGACTGTGTTGGCCGCATATATTTTTCGTCAATTAAACCTTGTTTCGCGCGGAAGATGTCGTCAATTCCAGCGCTGAAGCAAGGATAGTCAGCTATTGTTCCGGTGTCGCATAGCGGCATGATGCGGCAACCACCACGGCTTCAGATCTAGCCGGAAACTAAATTGAGCCATTTAGTGGCGGCTCGGGAAAGGCGCAGAGAAATGAGCGAGCTCATTATTACTAACGCTTTGATTGTGCCTATGACGCAAGAGAAGAGATCATTTCATGGTTATGCGCAGGTGAAACATGGCATTATAACCGACGTCGGCGCGGGAGCGCCCGCCGCGGTAGGTTCCGGTGAACTCATCGATGCCGACGGCTGCGTTCTACTTCCGGGGCTCATCAATGCCCATACGCATCTCTATCAAGTGCTGCTGCGGGCGGTCTGGGAAGACCTGCCGTTGATGCCCTGGCTGAAACGCATTTATGGCGCTGCCCAGGTGCTACGACCGGACCATTTCTATACCGGCTCGCTGCTCGGTTGCGTCGAAGCGATTCGCAGTGGCGTGACAACGGTCTGCGAACATAACTTCCTTAATCCCGACCCGGAGTGCGCGTTTGAATCGGTGCGGGCCATTCAAGAGTCGGGGCTGCGGTCGGTATTTGCCCGGACGATCATGGACACCGGAGAAATCGTGCCGGAGTGCACGCGCGAGACGCCGGAAACTGCATTCGCTCGAATCGAATCGGTTCTTTCGCGGCATAAATACCACGATAAACTCAGCTTCATGACCGGGCCGAACACGCCGCCGATCAACACCACGCCGGCGTTGCTTAAAGAGATTCGCGGATTCGCAGACGCTGCGGGAATCGGAATCAGCGCCCATGTCGCCGAGTCGAGGTCGGTGTTGGAATGCGTGCAAAACGAACACGGCGCGGCGGGCGTCGTTGAGTTTCTGCATCGGTTCGGCATCCCTGGGAATAACACTATCTTCGCTCACTCAGTTCACATTTCCAAAGAAGAAATCGCCATACTCAAGCAAACCGGCACTTCGGTGTCGCACAATCCAGTGAGTAATATGATGCTCGGAGACGGTGTCGCTCCCGTTGTGGAGATGCTGCGCCAGGGTGTCAATATCGCCCTGGGTACCGACGGGGCGGCGAGTAATCATTCCCAGGATCTTTTTGATACCATGAAGGCGGCGTCGCTGCTGCAAAAAGTTCATCATCAAAACGCCGGCATCATCGAGCCGTACGCGGTTTTGCGAATGGCGACTGCCGGCGGAGCGGCCGCTCTTGGCTTGTCATCGGTCTGCGGCACGCTCGAGGTCGGCAAGCGCGCCGATTTGATTCTGGTCGATTTAGATACCGTGCATGTCCAGCCGATCAATGACGTTTTCAGTCAGATCGTCCACTGCGCCAAGGCAAGCGACGTACGAACTGTGATCGTCGACGGCGAGATACTCATGCGCAATCGCCAACTCAGCCGTCACGATGAAGCAAATTTGTTGTCCGATGCCAAGCAAGCCAACCGTGACTTGATGAACCGTGTGAACAACTTGTCGTTCTAGTTATTATCCCAGTTGTCTTCGACGATGCTAATGCAAATCGAGCCTGGCATGTCTCAAACCCGGGTTGGTGGAAATGCTTGCTCCCGGCACGATGGGCATGCGCTTTTGCGAGTTCATGATGATCTGTGCACTATACGCTATCGGCGCATATCCGACGCGAACACATCGTTTAATAAGAAGGACGCGAGCCGGTTGCCTGTAACCTGTACCTTAGGAGTTTCGGCCGCGTGCTCTAGTCCATGATTTACTTGATCCTCGCAATCGTCGGGTCCGGTTTGATCCCGGTGCTGTTCCGCGGCTTTGCCGATTGGCGCGTGAACGTGTTCTGGGCGATTCCGGTTAACTATCTGACCTGCGTCATCGCCGGCAGCATCTGGGGCGGGCATCCGCTAGCCCTGACCATGTTGCCAAGCCAGCGATGGCTTTGGCTGGCGATGCTTCAAGGTGGCATACTGGCGGTTAATTTTTTCTTGTTGGCTTACACCGCGCAGCGAGTGGGTGTGTCGGTTGCCGCCTTGGCGAGCCGCTTGTCTGTGGCGATCCCTTCGATTTTGGCATTCCTATTCTATGGCGATTCATTTAATGCGGTGAAACTCACCGGTTTGGCGGCGGCACTGTTGTCACTCTATTTATGCACCGCATCGACAGAGAGGGATGCGACAGCTCGTCCACTCCGTTTAAAGCTTCTTCCGCTTTTAGTATTTCTGACCTTCGGCTGTTACTTCATTGTGATCAAGTACGCTCAAGTCCACTATCTGAGTGAGACCTCTTTTCATGATTATGTGATGGCGGGTTTTCTTTTTGGGTTTTTGACCGCTTTGGCGATTTGTTCAGCTCGACGCTTGCTTGTGCTTAAACAATTTCGCCTGGTAGATGTCGTCTCTGGACTGATTCTCGGGGTGGTAAACTATGTGGCGGTTTACGCGCTGGTTAAAGCGCTTGCGCTTGAAGGTTGGCAGAGCTCTCAGCTATATCCCATGTACAGCGTCGGAGTTGTGGCTGTAAGCACGGGACTAGCCATGCTGCTTTTCAAGGAAAGATTGTCAAACATCAGAAAAGTCGGATTGATTGTGGGTCTGGTGGCGGTGGCGCTGCTCAACCGTTGAGCTACAGCGCTGCACGCGGCTCCCATAGTTCAAAACCGTGGAATCAGTGACGATTAGCTCGGCTTGCTAATTAGCCGAATCAAAAATCTGAGGAAATGTTATGCGCAAGCTGCTTTCTCTCATCACGGTGTTCTTGATTTGCATGGCGTGGTTCTCTCAGGCTTGGGCGCAAGGAAAGAAGCTCGAGAAAATTCGAGTCGGCGGCGGCTCGGTCGGAGCGCCGCAGATGACCATGTGGTACGCAAAAGAAGCAAACCTGTACGAGAAGCATGGACTTGCCGTCGAAGCGATCCACATTCCGGGAAGCTCGATGGCTTTGCAGGCGATGCTTTCCGGAGAAGTGCCGATCATTCAGCTGGGCGGCGCGGCTTCAATGCAGGCCAACCTGGCAGGCGCCGATACCGTGATCGTCGCGACGGTACTCAAAAAGTTTCTGTTCTCCATTTTTAGCCGTCCGGACATTACCAGAATTGCCGATCTCAAAGGCAAGTTATTCGGTGCTACGCGCTTTGGCACGTTGTCCGATTTCGCGTCGCGGTTCGCTTTGGAGAGAAATGGTCTCAATCCTGAGCGGGATATCACCATGGTTCAAACCGGCGGCCAACCGGAAACTGTCATGGCGCTGATTACCGGAAAGGTTCAAGCGGCGGCGCTTTCCGTGCCGGCAACG
>JAICEJ010000103.1 GCA_025924215.1 Candidatus Binatia bacterium | reverse complement strand
ATCAGGCTAACCCAGAGCAATGCTTTTACCAATCGGATCACGTCCATCTGACCTCCAGAGCATCGCGTAGAACGAGTCAAGACATTAAATATCATCTTCGAGGACCGGTGAAAAGCTGAATTGACAGGGTTGGGGTTTGCGGTTTACTTTTGAACTAGAGAAACAACTTCCATGAAGCGACCCATTGATTTGATCATGTTCGATCTGGACGGAACACTGGCTGATACGGGACCGGATCTTGCCGACTCCGTTAACTATACGCGATCGTGTTTTGAACTGAGCCCATTGCCGGAGCAGTTGATCTATACTCACGTGGGGCGCGGCGTAGAGTATCTTCTGCGGCATGCCGTCGCGGAAGAGGCGCCGTGCCACTTCTCCGAGATTATGAGAGTGTTTCTTAAATACTATCAGCAACACTTACTCGACAAGACCGTGCTGTATCCCCACGTCATTGAAGTGCTGGACTATTTCGGCGCCAAACGCAACGCGGTGGTGACCAATAAGTTGCATAACCTGGCGGTGGCGGTGCTGCGCGGGCTAGGTATCGAAGACCGATTCGACGCAGTCTTGGGCGGTGACAGCGGCGCCGAAAAAAAACCTGATCCGGCCCTGCTCCGCCTGGTGTTAAGGCAGTTTCAAATCATCCCAGCCAATGCGTTGATGGTCGGCGATGGCGACACCGACATCGAAGCCGGAAGATGCGCGGGGGTGATCACCTGCGGCGTGACCTATGGTCTAGCGAATAAAGACGATCTGGCGGCCGCCAAACCTGACTTCCTGATCGACGATCTGGCGCAATTGACACGAGACTTCTGTTAACCAAACAACCTACAAGGAGGCAAATCATGGCAGATAAAATACCCGAACCCTTCAAGGATCTATTCGCGAAAATTGCCTACGCAAATCTTGCCACCGTAATGCCCGACGGCAGCCCGCAAGTAACGCCTGTTTGGTTCGATCATGACGGCGAATATCTGCGGATCAATTCAGCCAAAGATAGAATCAAAGACAAAAACATGCGTCGCAATAAAAGGGTTGCCCTGTCGATTCAAGATCCCGACAATGCCTATCGCTACCTAGCGGTGCGCGGCAACGTTGAGGAAATCACCGAAGAAGGCGCCGACGCTCATATCGATTCCTTGGCCAAGAAATATTTGGGCAAGGACAAGTACCCGTTTCGCGGGCCCGGCGAAGTCCGGGTCATTTATAAGATCCGCCCCGAGAAAGTTTCTACCATGGGTTAGCTCAGCAGAGGCTGTCGAAGCGCGGGTTCTTGTAGCTCAAACCGCAGGCGCGCACGCGATTGCCGGAAACCGATTTAAAGCAGCGAGCGCGGCTACCTTGTAGCATTCGGCCAGGGTCGGGTAGTTGAACACGGCATCGATGAAGTAATCCAGCTTGCCGCCCAGTGCCATCACCGCTTGCCCGATATGCACCAACTCTGTTGCGCCCTCACCAATAATGTGCACCCCAAGGAGCTCGCGGGTATCGCTATGAAACAGCAACTTCAGCATGCCGACGGTGTCGCCGATCAACTGCCCCCGAGCGATCTCATGATAACGCGCAACGCCGATCTCGTAGGGCACTCCATCACGAGTTAGCTCATCTTCATTGCGCCCTACCATTGAAATCTCCGGAATCGTATAGATTCCGTAAGGCAGCAGATGCGCCGACGCGTCGCAAGCAAGACCCAAGGCGTGACAAGCGGCATGACGGCCCTGTTGCATGGAAGTCGAAGCCAACGCGGGAAATCCAATCACATCGCCAACCGCATAGATATGCGGGATTGCCGTCTGAAAGTTCTCATTCACCCTAAGCCGTCCCCGCTCATCCGCTTGAATGCCGATACTCTCTAAGTTCAGTCCTTTTGTCGCGCCCACCCGGCCTGACGAATACATCAACAAGGCGGCGCGAATCTGTTTGCCGCTCTTGAGCTGAATTACCACCGCTCCGTCCGGATGCTTCTGCACGGCGGTGACCTCTTCGTTAAACCGCAGAGTGACGCCGATGCTGCGCATCTGGTACTGAAGCGCCTCGATCAATTCGCTGTCGACAAATTCAAGTAACCGCGGGCGACGTTCAATCAAGACCACCGGAATCCCCAGAGTGGCGAGAATCGAAGCGTATTCACAACCAATGACACCGCCACCGACGATTGTGAGCGACTTCGGCAACTGCTTCAGAGCCAGCAATCCGTCACTGTCGATGATTGTGGTATCATCGAACGGAATCCCCGCTGGGCGCGACGGCTCGGTGCCCACAGCAATCATGATATAGTCTGCGCTATGCTCGTTGGTTTCCAGATCTTGTTTGATCGAAAGTCTATGCGGTTCGATGAAACTCGCGTTGCCAACGATATAATCGACATGATTGCGAATGAGCTGGTTTTGAACCACCTCCTGCTCTGCTTTGACGACGTGATCGCACTTAAATAGCAGGTCTTCGAAGGTTATGTCCTTTTTGACGCGATAACTGGCGCCGTATAAGTTTCTCTGCCTGAAGCCTGAAAGAAACAGCACGGCTTCGCGCAGAGACTTACTCGGAATGGTGCCGGAATTAATGCAGAGACCGCCGACGAATTTTTTTCGCTCGACAATGCCGACTTTCTTGCCGACTTTAGCGCCTTGGATTGCGGCCTTTTGACCTGCGGGCCCCGAGCCGATCACTAGCATGTCATAGTGAGCCATGAGCGCCTCCCGTCCATCACGCCGCCTCAGAGTGTCTGAGCGAGATTGCTACCTTTGAGTCTTTCATACGCGAGCGCTCCGATGGCGACGTCCATGATACCTGTTCCTTGCAGCTTATACAGAGTGATTTGCCGGTCATCCGTCCGGCCAGAAATCCTGTCCAAGAGAAGATCCGCGATATCATGCACGGAATCCCAGGAAATTATTTTGTCGCGCACAGCGCGGAAAATGTCGCTTTCATTGACGCATACGGTTTCTTTCGAAGTAATGAAGATCGGCTTGGCCCGGCGGATCGTCGCTTCGTCAATTTCCTGGCGCGTGCGAGCTTTATCGCCATTGGACATGGAGGTAATGTGCACGCCGGGTTTTAGCAGGTTACCGTCGAACACCGGAGTTCGGGAATCCGTCGCGGTGATAATGATATCGGCATCCGCGATGGCTTCTGAAGCGCTTGAGACCGCACGAGCTTCAATCCCAGTCTTTCGCCTTATTTTCTCGGCGCAGCCGCTGCGATGAGATTCCGTCGGGCTAAAAACCGTCGCCGATGTCAAAGGTCTGACCGCGTGCGCTGCTTGAAGCTGCATCACGGCATGAGCCCGGCTTCCGAGAACCGCCGCGAGCCGCGAGTCTTTGCGAGCCAGATACTTGGCACCTATCCCGCCCGCCGCTCCGGTACGGGCTTCGTTGATCGAACAGTTCTGAAACAGGATCAAAGGTTCGCCGGTTTCAACACTATACAGGATGACTGTTTCATTGTGCAGGCGTCGATCTAAGTCGGTTTGCAAATAGGCGCCCATAAAACCATGCACCGAGCCCGGCAGTAGTCCGAAAATCATCCGATTGGGATGGTGAATACGCCGGCGCGGCAGGTCAAAGCCACGCTCCAAGCGAAGTTCTTTGAGCGCGTCTTCGATGGCTTGGATCATTTCCTTCATGCTGATAATCTGATCCACCGGGGTATCTTTGATAAAAAGCATGGAACCTCCAAGCTGATTGGATGAACTCGCTGCCATCAAGGGTGCCGCTCATGCGAGGCTCAGACGCCGCTCGAGGCGCTGGGCGTAGCGGGACATGGCATAGCTAAAGCACCAGTAAACGACGGCAATGAAAAGGTACAGCTCAAACGGTCGGATCTCGCGGTTGTTGACGATCTGCGCCGCTTTGGTGAGGTCGATGTAGCCGATGATCGATGCCAGTGAGGTGTCTTTGAGGAGAACGATGAATTGCGTGACCAGTGCGGGAATCATATTGCGCAGCGCCTGCGGCAGCACGATATGCCTCATAGTGCGGCCGCGGGAGAGCCCGGTTGCCGCCGCCGCTTCCAGTTGGCCTTGAGGAACGGATTGGATGCCGGCGCGGATGATTTCGGCTAGATAGGCGGCTTCGAAAATGACGAAAGCAGTAAGCGCGACCCCATACTCAGGCAACGAGATTTTCAGGAGATTGGGAATGATAAACCAAAACCAGAAAATCACCATCACCAGCGGCACGCCGCGAAAGAATTCAACGTAAATCGTCCCAAGGAAACGGATGGAACGGTTATTGGCGAGTCTTCCCAGACCTATGACAATACCCAACGCGAAGCCAAGGACAATGGCTGGTATCGCCAGGCGAAGCGTTCCTCCGGCAAACTCGCCAAAGCCCAAGAAGCCCTGCACGAAAAGAAACCCGAAATTGTCAACGATGACTTGAAAGTCCATTGAGAACGCTAATCGACTTTCACCTGAACGATCATGCCGGGAATGGCAAAGCGCCGTTCAAGTCGGGATGCGAGAACTGCGAGGCCGAGGCACAGTACCAGATAAATGACTGTGCCCGCGGTGAGCGCTTCGAGAGCCTTGGCCGTGTAGGTTTCGATCTGCCGTGTCTGGAAAGTGAGTTCCGCAACGCCGATGGTCAATGCCACCGATGAGTTTTTGAGCAGGTTCAACGATTCATTGGTGGCGGGCGGAATAATCAATCGCAATGCGATGGGAATGATAATCAGGCGGTAGGTTTGCGGAAGGGTCAGCCCGGTGGAAACGGCAGACTCGTACTGGTTTCGCGGGATTGATTGAATACCGGCCCGGATGACTTCGGAAAAACGCGCGCCGTGATAGACGCCGAGGGCGAACATGCCGGCCCAGAATTCCGCGCCATGGTCGAACAGCCAGTCTTGCACAGCTTGCGGCAATAGCGGTGGGACGGCGAAATACCAGAAAAACATCCAGACCAGCAACGGGACATTGCGAAAAAATTCAACGTAGGAAGAGGATAGCCAGCGTAGCGGCGCGAATGGTAGGGTGCGAAACGCGCCGGCAAGGATGCCGAGCATCACCGCAAGACACCATGCCAGCAGAGTTAGCTGAAGCGTAGTGATCACGCCCTGAAGCAGCCAGGCGCCGGATTGCCCGGTCCATAAGATGCTCCAGTTAAACTGGTAGTTCATGCGGGAGAAGCGGGGTAATAATGCTTAGGATTAAGTCCGGATCCCCTGCTAACCCAAACACCTCGATCACTTGGGCACCACTTGCATCTGCAGGAAGCGTTTGGTTTCTGCGCTTAAAGCATAGGGGACCTCGCCTTTTTGCCCAAACCACTTTTCATAGATCTCCAAATAGCGGCCCGACTCAATGGCATCCATCAATCCGACATTGACCGCATGACGAAAATCCGACTCGTTTTTTCTCATCGCCATTCCATACGGCTCATAAGAATAAAATTCGCCGACCACTAGCCATTCATCCGGTTTCGGCGCCTTAGCCTTTAGTCCGGCGAGTTGAATGCCATCATTGGTGTAGGCTTGCACCTGGCCTTGCGCCAGCGCTTGAAACGCCGCCGGCTGATCTGGAAACTCCACCAGTTTGGCTGTGGGAACGCGTTCCCGAATGATGCGCGCGTTGGTCGAGCCTTGCTGCGCGGCGATCCGTTTGCCAGCAGTAGCCTTCAACCCGTTAATGGCATTCCCTTTTTTGACCAGAAATTGCGCGCCGGTTACAAAATACGTGATACTAAAATCGACGCTCTCCCGGCGCGACTGGGTATCCGTCATTGTTTCGGCGATTAAGTCGACGGCGTTGGAGGTGAGCAACGGAATGCGTGTTTGCGGTGTCGATTCCTTCTTGTCGATTTTGAGTTGCTTGCCGATTTTTTTAGACAACGCCGGCGCAATCGCGCTCTCGACGAGCTCGATGGAGAAACCCACCCAATCATTGTTTTTATTTACATAACCGAATGGCGGCGATCCGGTGCGCGTACCAATTGTGATGGTACCCGTACGGGCGATTTTTTCTAAGGTCGTTTCCGCTTTAGCCTTTCCGCTAAGACCGATCAGGACAATCAGCAGAATGACTGGTAGTGTGCGTCGGCAATTGCTTTTCATGTCTACTCCTTAATGCGAGAGGATTTTACTCAAGAATTGTTGAGCGCGAGCCGATTGCGGCGCCGTATAGAACTTCTCCGGTTCGCCGACCTCGACGATGTTTCCCTCATCCATAAATACGATGCGATTAGCGACCCGCCGCGCGAAGCCCATTTCATGTGTCACGACTACCATCGTCATGCCCTCGCGCGCCAGAGCGCTGATCACGTCCAACACCTCTTTGATCATTTCCGGGTCCAAGGCAGAGGTAGGCTCATCGAAGAGCATAATTTTGGGACGCATGGCAAGCGCGCGAGCAATGGCAACCCGCTGTTGTTGACCGCCGGAAAGATTCGCAGGATAGGCGCTTGCTTTCTCGGGGATACCGACCCGCTCGAGCAGATCTCTAGCCTGCTTTTCGGCATCCGAGCGGCTCACGCCTTTGACTTTGACCGGCGCCAGAATGATGTTCTGCAGCGCGGTCATGTGCGGATAGAGATTGAAAGATTGAAAAACCATGCCCACGTTGGCGCGGAGCTTTGCGGTATCGAGACTGGGATCGGCCAAAGAAAGTCCATCAACCGTCAGTTCGCCCGACTGGATCGCTTCCAGCCGGTTGATGCACCGTATCAGAGTGCTCTTGCCACTGCCGCTGGGCCCGCAAACAACGACGACTTCTCCCGCTTCGATTTCTAGATCAATGTCCCTCAGTACGTGCAGCGATCCGAACCATTTGTTGACTTGATGAAATTCGATCACAGTTCTTGGAGCAAAATGATAAGTGAGATAGAATCGTTGAACGTCGGCATACTATATCAACATGTGCTTTTTGCAACCGGATCTCATTGGGCTCAAATCCCCTCTTGCTGTAATAATCTTCAAGCGCGCACAAGGCTTTCCCCGCCGACATATTGCTGTGGCCGGCAACGGTGTTAAGTTAATCGGCGATGGAATTCTATTTAGTCCGCCATGGCGAAGCCGTTTCACAAGCTCTCAACGGCGAGCGTCCGCTGACCCCGGGCGGCCGCCGCGATGTGGAACGCCTGGGCCAGAGGGCCGCGAAACGCGGTATTCAACCGGGCCAAATTTTTCATTCAGGGCTTCTGAGGGCTCAGCAAACCGCGGAGATCCTGAGTGAAAGTCTCGGTCCCGTCAAAGGAGTACGCGAGTCAATCGGATTGCGGCCAGATGACGATCCACTGATCGCCAAGGCAGAACTCGAGTCATCAACAGTTTCGCTAATGCTGGTTGGCCACTTGCCACACATCAGTCGCCTGGCCTCTTTTCTCGTCGCTGGGAACGCCGATCAGGAGTTGGTGCAGTTCGCTCCCGCGACGGTGCTCGGTTTGTCCTACGAGAACTATCATTGGAAAATCCTTTGGAAACTCACGCCTGAAACCGCATAGAGCAAGTTGACCGGCGTAAGAGGATAGTCTAAAAGGAATCGATAACAAGAACCTGGATGAACTCGAAAGGTAGCGCAATGGCTTCAGACACTCTGACGATCATCGATAATCGAACCGGCAAAAAATACGATATCCCGGTTCAAAATGGCGCGATCAAGGCCACCGATCTGTTTCAGATTAAAGTTTCCGAAGATGATGGACTGGTCAGCTATGATCCGGGTTTTATGAACACCGCGTCTTGCCAAAGCAGGATCACCTATATCGATGGTGACAAGGGTATTTTGCGTTATCGGGGCTATCCGATCGAACAACTGGCGGAGCAGAGCACTTACCTCGAAACTGCATACTTGATTCTCTACGGCGAATTGCCGGGCAAATCCGAGCTCGCCGAATGGATTGGAAACATTACTATTCATTCGATCATTCACGAAAATATAAAGAAACATATAGACGGCTTTCATCACGATGCCCATCCGATGGGAATCTTAGTGAGCACGGTTGCAGCGTTGTCGACTTTTTATCCCGACGCCAAGAAAATTTTTGATGCTAAATCACGTCGCGAGCAAACTTACCGATTGATCAGCAAGATGCCGACTCTGGCGGCGTTCGCCTACCGCCACAGCCTGGGCTTGCCTTACTCGTATCCCGACAACGACCTGAGTTACACCGGCAATTTCCTTAATATGCTTTTCAAAATGACCGAGCTCAAATACAAGCCGAACCCGGTGTTGGAGAAAGCGCTCGACGTTCTGTTTATCCTGCACGCCGATCACGAGCAGAATTGCAGCACGAATGCCATGCGCGGGGTGTCGAGCTCGCAAGTCGACCCATATTCTTCGGTAGCGGCTGCCGCCGCCGCATTGTATGGACCGCTGCATGGCGGCGCCAATGAGGCAGTGTTACGCATGCTGATGGGAATCGGCTCGAAGGAAAAGGTTTCGGAGTTCATAAAAAAGGTTAAAGGCGGCGAAGGCCGGCTAATGGGATTTGGTCACCGGGTATATAAAAATTACGATCCCCGCGCAAAAATCATCAAGGACATTGCCGATCAAGTCTTCGAAGTTAGAGGACGTAATCCTCTTTTGGATATTGCTCTTGAACTCGAACGCATCGCGCTCGAAGACGACTACTTTATAAAACGAAAACTCTACCCCAACGTCGATTTTTATTCCGGCCTCATCTACCAGTCGATGGGTCTGCCTATGGATATGTTTCCCGTGCTCTTCGCGATTCCACGCACTTCAGGCTGGATCGCACAGTGGGAAGAAATGTTGACCGATCCCGATCAGAAGCTGGCCCGTCCAAAGCAGGTTTATCTAGGCGCGGATAAGCGCGATTATCTGGCGATGGATCGACGAAGTTAATTCGACACCGTGCAGCTCCGACACTATTGAACATTGCCCCGGCCACGGGACGGGTCCGCTACGATCATCAAAGTTGTGTTGGTTTCGCTCCAGCGCAGCGTGCCGCGCAAACTCTGCGCCAGCACCTTTAGCTTCTGACCGACGCGCAAAGTGGAGCTTTGCAGGCTGTGGGGTTCCATCAACATTCTAAGCTCTTGGCCGTAGTGGCGCGCAATCGAGAGCAAGAGTGCTCGCCGCGTTGAACCTGTGAACCACTAATGTGGCTCTCGGCGTCTGCCGTTCAGGTTGCCTCTCCTCGGGTCCAGCAGCTCCGCAATCGCGCCGTTACCGATTGGCAATTTCACACGAAAACCGATTTTCTCCCGGGGGAGTGTAGCCTTGTAGCAACTCGGGGGTTCAATTCTCTGATCGTTTGCCCTCAATGCCGGCGATCCCGGCGAGAGAAGCCATGGTCGATTGCCGCCGCCCACCTAGATCTCTTCATACTCCGGTGGCGAATCGTTCGCCCGCGATCGTGGGTAGGAATGATCGGGCGGGAGTGCCACGCGATAAACCGCAACCGGTCATCAGGCAAAGCTAAAAACAAAACGCTTGCTAGCGGCAGTGTTCGCGCGCCCAATTACGTTGCAAACCTGCGGCGGTACTCAATCGACCTGATGGATACAACCGCAGACGAATATTTTTCTTGACTGGCAGTTTTGGCGCAAAAGCGATAAACGAGCGGTGTCAAAGTATGAGCACGATCGCCTGATAAGGACAAATATGCTTATGTGTCACTATCGGTCCCGCTCCTCGTCAGCCGGGCTATGACATGAACATCGGCGGGACTTACGTGATCGATTGTGTTGGCGTGTTATAAGTTCCGCATGTGGTGAGATACATCTCGCGGACACTGGCGAATCGAATGCTACCTTCGTCAAAACGGGAAGCGAGGTAAATGCCCGTGGCAAAAGCAAAGCCAGCGAAACGACCGATCCATTTCTCGATGCTGCGGAGTTATCAAACCGCGGACCTGATTACACTGGCCAACGGCGCGGCGGGGATGGCGGCAATTCTCTCGATGATGAGCTATCTCCAGTCCCCCGAGAACTGGCGCGTATACCTGGCCCTGTCGCTTATTCCTATCGCTTTTATCTTCGACATTTTAGACGGGAAGTTAGCGCGCCGGCAGCACAAGAATTCGGTATTCGGTCAGGAACTCGACTCCTTGGCGGACATTGTCAGCTTCGGTGTTGCGCCGGCCGCACTGGCTTACGGTTTGGGAATGCACGGGGCGTTCGATGTCGTGATACTTATATTCTTTGTCAGCTGCGGAATTAGTCGTCTTGCGCGCTACAACGTTACCGCCGCCCAACTTGCCGATGCTAGCGGCAAGGTGCGCTATTTTGAAGGAACGCCGATCCCTTCGAGCTTGATCCTGGTTGTCTTGCTTGCCCTATGCTTCTATCTGGGTCGTGTCGGCAACGACTTACCGCTCGGGGTTGTGGAAATTGCCTCGCTGCAGTGGCATCCGTCATCGCTGATGTTTTTCGTCAACGGCAGCGCCATGATCAGCAAGACGCTTAGAATTCCGAAGCTGTAAGACCAGTGGGCGCTCGATTCGTTCTCTGTTAAACTGACCACGATGGACGATGCGGCTAAACAAAAGAGAACAGCGCCCGACCCTGCTCCGTCTGCCCCGCCGGATCTCTCCGGAAAGTCCGATGACGAACTGTTGCAGATGCGCATCTGTGACTTGAGGGTGAAAATTCCAGCCACTGAACTGGAGCCGCGTATTCAGAAGTTTTGCGACGAGTTGGCTGCCAAAGGGATTTCGTTCAAGCCGCTTTGCTACCTGGGGGATGAATGGTTTTGTCCCGAGGGATCCGCCGCAATCGCGATCCCGTTTTATCTGGCTCATCCGCGCCTGAAGAAGCTTGAAGAGCGCATGATGATGGAAGTTGAAGGCGGCACTGAAGCCTGGTGCATGAGGCTTCTGCGGCACGAAATGGGCCATGTGCTGAATCACGCATATCTGATCGACAAAGATCGCGCCTGGCAGAAGCTCTTCGGTCCGCCGTCATTGGAGTATTCCGAAAGCTTTCGCGCCCGTCCTTACAGCAAACGATTTGTCCGCCATCTCGCCGGTTGGTACGCGCAGAGCCATCCCGAAGAAGACTTCGCTGAAACCGTGGCTATCTGGCTTACACCGGGTGTAGATTGGCGGCAGCAGTACCGCGACTGGACCGCGCTGGCAAAGTTGGAGTACGTGGACGCGCTGATGAGCAAACTCGCCGGAGAGCCGCCTAAGGTCCTTTCGAAAGTAAAGATGAGTGAAGCGTCCCGGTTGCGCTCGCGCCTAGAAGCCTATTACAAGCGCCGCCGTCGCCTGTACGCGCAAGATTTTCCTGATTTCTTTGACGCCGATCTAAAGAAACTTTTTATCGATGGAACCTCGGCGCCGAGTCACGAACGCGCCGCAGTATTCCTGAGACGCTCAAGCAACATGCTCCTGAATGCCGTGTCGGCTTGGACCGGAGAACCGAAATTTACCCTCAATCGCGTGCTGCGAGAGCTCACGCAACGTTGCGCGGAACTCGATCTTCGACTGCGCAGCGAATCCGCCGGCGTCGAGGTCAGCGCGTATTTGGCAACTCTGGCATCACATTATCGTTTGACCGGTAAATTCAAAGATGCGTGAGGAGTGATGGCGGCGACCAAGCGTAAATGCAAAGTCTTAGTGCTGTTCGACACTGCCGGAACACCGCCGTCCAAGCAGGACTTCACCGAGGAGATGAAGACGGATGACTGGGCGGCGGAAGCGCATATCATCGCCGCGCTGACCCAACTTGGTCACGAAGTGCGCACCATCGGTGTCTACGATGAGCCTGGAATGATTATCGACGAGATAAAAACTCATCCGCCCGACGTGGTCTTCAATCTAACGGAACATTTCAACGCTGTCTCGGAGCATGATCGCAATGTCGCCGGTCTGTTAGAGATGTTGGATGTTCCCTACACCGGCTCGAGCCCAACGGGACTGACCCTGTGCAAGAACAAGGGCATGTCAAAGGAAATCCTCTCGTATCACAATATTCGCGTGCCCAATTTCGCGATCTTCACGCCCGGAACGACGTTGCGCCGGCCCAAAAAGCTCAATTTCCCGCTTTTCATCAAGCCTTTGAAGGAAGAGGCTTCCTACGGCATTTCGCAAGATTCGTTCGTCGAGGACGACACTGCTTTCGAAGAACGGATCCGCTTCATCCACGAACGCATGAATCAGGAAGCGTTGGCTGAAGAATACATCGAGGGCCGGGAACTTTATGCAAGTATTCTCGGCAACGATCGTTTACAAACCTTTCCCTT
>JAICEJ010000102.1 GCA_025924215.1 Candidatus Binatia bacterium | reverse complement strand
GAGAAGAAGTTCGCGGTAAAATCCGCGCGTTGGCAAAGCAGCTCGGCTCGACGATGCTTTACGTCACCCACGACCAAATCGAGGCTATGGCGATCGCCGACAGGATTGCTCTCATGCAAGCCGGCGAACTTCTGCAAGTGGGCGCGCCCTTGGAAATCTACCATAAGCCCAGCTGCGCCGACGTAGCCGAGTTTTTCGGCTCGGTAAATTGGTTGGACGCGCAAGTAGTCGAATTTGGCGTAGCCGATTCAGCCATCGGCAAATTAAAAATCGAGAGCTCATCAAAGATCGGCGAAAAAGTGTTGCTGGGGTTTCGTCCCGAGTGTCTCTCGTTGTTAGATCCTGGGGCGCAACTCGATGGCAGTTCTTTCCGTGCCAAGATCGGTTCGAGCACGTTTCTTGGGGATCAATTTGTCTACACGGCGGTCGTAAACGGCCATGAACTGTTTGGAAAAAGCCGCACGGTTCCGGAAAGTTCCGGCGGCGCGACATTATGCCATGTGAATCCATCCGATATCATGGTGTTTCCATCCCGAGATAAACCCGGCGAACAACTCGTTTTGTGATCAATGTAAACGAAGGAGGCTATATGATCGTGCACAAATCAATGGCGCGGCTCGCAACTTGGGCACTGACAGTGATGATGACGCTAGCGACCATGGCTGCGCTGGCTGAGGCCGAGACACTGGCCCAGATCATCGAGGGTGCCAAGAAGGAAGGCATGTTGCGCGGTCAATGGGGCCAGAACAGCTTTGGCGGGAGCGAGGGATTTAAGGAAATTCTCGCCGGCATGAACAAAAAGTACAAGCTTGACCTGAAAGGCCAGTACACGCCGGGCCCTGACATGCAGCGTTTGATGCTGCGCATTATCCAGGAAAACGCCGCTGGCCAACCCGCCAGCACTGACGTCTATCTGGGCAACGCTCAGGCAATGTTCGATGGCTTGAAGTCGAACCTAATAAAGCCCATGACTTATAACACCTTTATCGCAGACAAACCCAGTCCCGAAGGAAAATTTAACGCCATAGCCGCCGACGGCACCCATGTGGCGATCGCCACAGCCGTGGTCGGAATTCAGTACAATACCTCTCTAGTAAAAGGCGCCGACATTCCCCGGCGTCTCGAAGACGTCCTCAATCCGAAGTGGAAAGGCAAGATCGCTTCAACTCCCTACGCGGCGGGCATGCGGGAATTTGCCACACCCGATTTTCTGGGGCGCGAAAAAATGATCGACTTCACCAGAAAACTATCCAAGCAGATTGGCGGCTTGATGCGATGCGGCGAAGCAGAGCGGATCACCAGCGGTGAATTCCTCATGCTGGCCTTCACCTGCGGCGGCAACGACGTCAATGTGTTGAAGCGCGCCGGCGCCCCTCTGGGTCACACGGTAATCGAGGAAGGCACCGTGCTGCACATGCGATACGCCGCCGTGCCGAAAAATTCCCGCTCGCCTAACGCCGGCGCGCTGCTGATCAACTATCTGATGAGCGCGGAAGGGCAAGAACTGTTATGGAGGCATGATGGTTTGGACCTGCATCTATTTCCCGGCTCCCAGACCAAAAGGGAGCTCGAGACAGTCCGCGCCGCCAAAGGCAAGGTCATCATCAGCTCGCCTGAGTGGCTCGGCTCTTTTAAGAACTATGCGGAAACACAAAAGGAGCTGGAAGCGATTCTACGCGATGCCGGCAAGTAGACTAGCCCGGAATTTCGCTTAAGAGCGCACGAACTTTGTTCGAAAGTCGTTTCGTAGCATGTCGAGGCGAGTTTCACCATCCTTACCTTACTTCCTCAGGATGATATTGGCGGTGTAACTAAATATTCGTTTAAACAAAAGAGCTCGTTTTAGGCCAACACGTATGAAACAACTCTTCTCGCGATTCGTTGCCGGCCTTGATCAAAGAGGTCAAACTTCCTCGGCTCTCTTGTCCATCGCCCTTGTGCCGATGGCGGCAATCCTGACGCTGGTGATGGTGATGTTCTGGGTCAGCGTTCAGAAAGGCGCCGTCGGCACGCCCAGCGCGATCTACACACTCGGCAATTATATCGAGGTTTTCAGCGATCCTTTTGTGCTGCGTGTCGCCGCTAATACGATAATTTTCACAATCACCGCAACCGCGGTCGCGCTGATATTCGGCTTGCCGATCGCCTGGTTGGCGGAACGAAGCGACCTTACAGGCAAGACGCTGATCTACGGGATTATGACACTCGGGCTGCTGATTCCGGGCATCTATACGGCGATGGGATGGACGCTGATCGCCCATCCGCGCATTGGGATTTTAAACCGCTGGCTCGTCGATATTTTCAGCCTGAATGACGCTCCGATCAATATCGCCACCCCCATCGGTATGGGTTTCGTGCAAGGACTCAGTCTCTCCGCGTTGGCGTTCATTCTGACCGCGCAGATGTTTCGCGCCATGAATCCAACTCTCGAGGAAGCGGCGCGCGTCCACGGAATGGGCTACGGTAAAATCCTTTGGCGCGTAACCCTACCCTTGGCCCGCCCGGGCATTTTGGCGGCCGTGATCTACATTTTGACTATCGGCATCGCCACGTTCGACATTCCGGCGATCCTCGGCTTGGGCAATCGAGTCTACATGCTCAGCACTTTTATCTATTTGAAAGTCCACCCGCAGGGCGCTGGCTTGCCCGAATACGGCATTACCGGAGTCGTCGGCGCATTCATGATCATTGTCGCCGGCCTGCTCACTCTCTGGTACAGCCAGGTGCTACGGCAGGGTCATCGATTCGAAGTTGTAACCGGAAAAGGATACAAGCCGACGCTCTTGCAGCTTGGCAAGTGGTCCATCGCCGCGTGGTGCTTCATCGGCGCTTACACGTTGATGTCGAAGCTCCTGCCACTGCTTTTGATTACATACGCCGCTCTAACGCCCTATTTCGTTCCGCCTTCGGTGGCGATGCTGGGAAACCTCTCGTTCAGCCATTTCTACGGCATGGATTGGGAACTGGTCACGCGCGGCTTGGCCAATACCGCGATTCTGGTAGCAGTGGTTCCAGTGGCGGTGTTGTTGCTGGCCTTTAGTATATCATGGCTGATCGTGCGGTCGCGCAGCCGGGCACGTTACGCTCTCGAGTTTGGCGCCTTCCTACCTCATGCTCTGCCGGAGGTGATCCTCGCGATCGGCGCGTTGCTCCTGTCCTTATTCGTTTTCGGCAACAGCATCCCGCTCTATGGCTCTGTCTGGCTGATCGCGGTGGTCTATGTCGTTGCCCGCCTCGCCTTCGCCACTCGCGCGCTCAACGGCTCGCTCTTGCAAATTCATCGGGAGCTCGAAGAGGCCGCTTTCGTTTCAGGTCTTTCCACCATCCGAACCGCTCGGCGTGTGCTATTTCCATTAATTCGGCCTACCCTGTTTTCGGTTTGGATCTGGTCCGCGCTGTTGGTGTATCGCGAGTTGACAGTGGCGGTTTTTCTCGCAGTACATGACAACATCACATTGCCCGCAGTCATTTGGAGCTACTGGTACAGCGGCAGTATCAACAAGGCATCGGCCGTTACGTTGCTCATGACAGTGGTTCTTGCCCCGCTGATCCTGACGGCGTGGTGGTACGGCCGGCGCAGTCAGATCTCCGCCCAGTAAGACGGCTAGAAGCCGAAAACATGAGCGAGGCAAGCTGAACCTTGATTTTCAGGCAAGTTTGTTGTGCTTTTTACTTTCGAGTTTTCATGCGATGAATTCTTTCGATGGCAAAATCAAAGGTGTCATTCATGGATCCCAAGAATCTACTTGAAGTCATCCAGACACGGCGCAGCGTCCGGGTTTACAAAAGGGGGAAAGTCACTGACCAGCAGCTCGAGACGATCTTGGAAGCAGCTCGGTGGGCGCCTTCCGGCGCCAACACTCAACCCTGGGAGTTGGTAGTGACTCGGGACCGAGAGAAAATGAGACGTATCCGGCAGATCTATGACAATGAATGGCGCGAGAGAAAACGCGAAGATCCGATCAACTACAAAGGCTTGAAGAAAGACTACGTCGGCGATGTCAGTGTCATTGTCCTGGTCTGCGGCGACGCCAGGACCAAACAAGTTTATCTGACGACGCGGCAACCGGCAGACCGCGAGAAGCTCTTTCAGGCCAGCATCGCCAATGCGGTGCAGCAGATGATGCTCGCCGCCGCGAGTATGAATTTGGGCACCGTTTGGGTTTCCGTACGCGAGGAAGTTGAGCCAGAACTCAGAGAGTTGTTCAAAGTTCCAACGAGCCTGCGCCTTCTATGGGTTGTGCCCATAGGGCATGCGCGCAGTTGGCCCGCCGCAAAGCCGAGGCGCAATCCCGCCGCATTCACTCATCTCGAAGTTTACGATTCGCGAAAGCTAAGGAAGGAATCCGAAATTCGAGCTTGGCCCAAGAGCTAGACTTAGGTCGTGGAGATTTCGTATTGCTGGTGGCCCAAGTCCTCGCTCACTTTGATAATGATTTTGTGATTGATTTCTCGCTCCAGCGCCTCTAGGCTGTTGGCCTTCTCATCATAAAGGAAATTGGCCACGCTTGGATGAAGCCGTAGCACGATGTTCTTGCCATTTTCCAAGCTCGTCTGCTGTTTCTTGACTGCGCGCAAAATATCGTAGGCCACGGTGACAGACGACTTGATGCGGCCCCGACCATCACAATGGGGACAGGGACTTAGCAGTTGATTTTCCAAACTCTCGCGGGTTCTTTGCCGGGTCATCTCGACTAAACCCAGCTCCGAAATCTTCAGGATGTTGGTCCGGGCTTTATCTTTCTTGAGCGCGTTCTTGAGCGCTTCATAGACCTTCTTGCGGTTTCCTTCTTTCTCCATGTCGATAAAATCGATGATGATGATTCCGCCGAGATTTCTTAGCCTAAGTTGGCGCACCACCTCCGACGCGGCTTCCATGTTGGTCTTAAGAATGGTCTCTTCTTGATCTCTTTTGCCGACGAAGCGTCCGGTATTGACATCAATAGCGGTGAGCGCCTCGGTCCTCTCGATGATGATGTAACCGCCCGAACGTAGCCAGACGCGCCGGTCCAGAGCCTTCTCGATCTTCTCTTCAATACCGTGCCGGTCAAAAAGCAGCTCTTTGTCAGAATATAACACGAGCTTGGATTTGAGTCGGGGCATGAAATGGCCGACGAAATCGGCGATGCGGCGGTGGTCTTTGGCCGAATCGATGACCACATGCTCGGTATCGGTAGTGAAGAAATCCCGTATCGTGCGCGTAATCAAGTCGAGATCCTGGTGAATCAACGCAGGCGCCGGGGCCTTGTCAGCTTTCTCCTGAATTCGTTTCCAGAGCTTGGTGAGAAACCTGAGATCTCGGTGGATTTCCCGTTTGCTTTGTCCTTCTGAAGCCGTTCGGAGGATGAAACCGCCATCGGTCGTACCGAGGGATTGGGCAATCTCCTTAAGTCGTTTGCGTTCCTCTTCGCTTTCGATCCGCCTGGAAATACCGATGTGCTTGGTGCTCGGCATAAAGACCATATAACGGCCCGGAAGCGATACATGCGAGGTTATCCGAGCGCCTTTTGTCCCTAGTGGGTCCTTGGCAACTTGGACTAAAATTTCTTCACCCCGTGAAACCTGCTTCTCGAGCGGCAGCCGCCGGTTAGGCGCGGGTTTAGGGACGTCATCGAACTCGACGTCGTCTCCGGACGGCGAGATCAGTTGCACATCTTCGGGAACGCTAAAGAAGTCCGATGCATGTAAAAAGGCCGCTTTGTCCATGCCGATATCGACGAACGCGGCCTGCATGCCGGGCAAAACCCGTTCGACCTTGCCCTTGTAAATGTTGCCTGCGATGCCTCGCTCCTCTTTTCGTTCAATCAAAAATTCGGCGAGAACGCCGTCTTCCATGATCGCGATGCGGCTCTCCTGGGGAGACGAGTTGATAAAAATTTCTTGCTTCATAGATACCTTATAGAATTCGACGGGATGTGAGGAAGAGGCGGGAAATGCGGGAACGGAGTGCCGTTCGGCATCGGAAGTCCCAACAGTCATCGTGGGCGGCTGGTGTCTTTATAGAGGAAATCAGTTGCGACTTCAAGCAGCATTGCGAATTTGCGCTCGTTTGACATTGGCTGACCTGACCCGTATTTTAGCTGTAATCGCGGACTGTAATCGTCGAGCCATGCCACAGCTTTAATGAACTATTCCGCTACTATTCCGGTTTATTCCGTACTCAACACCAAGGTACTGATTCTCAATCGTTCCTATTTACCGATCCATGTTACTTCCGTGCGCCGCGCCTTTACCCTCCTTTACCAGGGGATCGCTAAGGCGGTAAATGAACAATACCAAACTTTCGATTTTGAGAGCTGGAGCGACCTGTCGGTCACTGTGCACGACGAATCGGTGGGCATGGTCAATCGGGTAATCCGGGTCCCACGGGTGATTCTGCTCGTCAGTTATGACCGCATGCCCAAGCGTCAGGTTCGCTTTAGTCGCTATAATATTTATGCCCGCGATAAGTGCACTTGCCAGTATTGCGGCCACAGACGGCCGCGGCACGAACTCAACCTGGATCACGTCATACCCCGGACGCAAGGGGGCACATCCACATGGGAAAATGTTGTCTGTTCATGCCAGGACTGTAATCGATTGAAGGGCGGCCGTACCCCGCAACAGGCGGGTATGACATTGGCCCGCCGGCCGGTGAGACCCCAGTGGACCCCTTTTATGCAAGAAACCTTCAGTCTCTCTCGTTATAAGGAATGGCTACCCTTCTTGAACACCGTCGACGCATCCTACTGGAACACTGAGCTGCTCGAGAGATAGGCGCAGCGCTTCTCCTATAATCCTATATATAGTAGCGAATGGCGCCTTTAGCCACTTTATATGGTTAATTTTCTTGACAGTTATCCGCCTGATGGACTATATTGCCAAGCAATCCATTGATTCACTCCGTCGTTTCGTAAGTGTCTGACGTTAAACGATTATGCGCCTAAAACGCCTTGAGATGGTGGGCTTTAAATCGTTCGCCGATAAAACATCGGTGGAACTCAACCCCGGAATCACTGCGATCGTTGGTCCGAATGGCTGCGGGAAATCGAATATAGTCGATGCTTTGCGCTGGGCTATGGGCGAACAAAGCGCGCGTCACCTGCGCGGCCAACAAATGGAAGATGTGGTCTTCGCCGGCAGCGACAGCCTGTCCGCAACGGGAATGGCCGAAGTTTCGCTGACCTTCGACAACGAAGATGCGCGCGGCCCGGTTGAATACAGCTGCTTCAGCGAAATTATGGTGACCCGGCGTCTCTTCCGCTCCGGGGAATCTGAATACTCAATCAACAAGACCCCATGCCGCCTTAAAGACGTTATCGAACTCTTCCTGGGCACGGGCGTCGGCAGCAAGGCATATTCAATCGTCGAGCAAGGCCGAGTCGATGAACTAGTCAATTCAAAACCCGAAGAACGTAGAGTTCTGATCGAAGAGGCAGCCGGCACTAGTAAATACAAAAGCCGCAAGCTAGTAGCCGAGCGGAAACTCGAGCGCACGCAACAAAACCTGTTTCGAGTTACTGACATCGTTCGGGAGATTGAACGACAGATCCGCACCATGGAGTTACAGGCAAGAAAAGCAGAGCGCTACAAGGCCCTTAAAGCGGAGCTTCGAGAAAAGGATCTGCTATGCGCAAGCCTGCATCGGCAGTCTCTGAACCAGGAGATCGCCACCCAGCAAGGCTATCTCGCTGATGCGGAGAATCGCCTGGCTGAATATTTGAACAGTTTGCACGGCAAAGAATCCGAGAGCGAAGCGGTCCGCTTTTCACTGATGGAGCTGGAGAAAGAAATCAGTTTACAACAGGAAAATGTTTACCAGGCAAAGATGCAGCTTCAATCGGAGGAGCAGCGCATCGACTTCTTCAAAAAGGATTTATCGCAACTGGACGAGAATGAAGCGGAAACCCTGACCGCATTAGCGCAGCTCGATGACAAGCTCAAAACGCTCGCTCGCGAGATCGAAGAACTCAACAAAGCCAAAGAAAGCTTCATCCAGTTGTCGCTTTTTGAGGAGAGTTTTCTGCGCGAAAACGAAGCCGAGCTGGAAAAACTCCAGGCCGAGATCCAGGCTCTGCAGTCTGGGCTTGAGAGTGAAAAAGCGGCGCTCATCGAGATCGCCAATCACCTTGTTTATTTGAAGAATGATCTGACTGCTAAAGAACGCCGGCGCGATGAAACCGATCGAGCTCTGGAGCGAAGCCGGGAGGAGCACTCGGCCGCGGCCACCTCTTTGGAGCTAATCGAAAGCAAAAGAAATGAAGCCGAACGCGCCCTAGAGGCGTCTCTGGAACAATCCGGAGAGCGAAACCTTGAGTATACCCAAGTTGTCGCCCTGATCCAAAGCTTAACCCGGAGTAAAGACGAGCAGGAAAAAAAGATCGAAGCTCTCAAGGAACGGATTCAAGAAAGCCGCTCTCGGTTATTATCTCTCGAAGATTTACAAAAAAACTATGAAGGTTACCAAGAAGGCGTCCGGGCTATCATGTTAAAGCGGCAAGAGGAAGCCGCTGCCGAGGGCGTCTACGGGTTGGTGACCGAGGTGATTGAGGCTCCCGTTATCTACGAAAAAGCGTTGACTGCGGTTTTGGGCGACCGGCTACAGTACATGATTGTTAAGGGTCATGACGAAGGCATCGAGGCCATTGAATTCCTAAAGGAAAAGGCATCCGGGAGAGGCAGTTTTATTCCGGTCCAGATGACGCGGAAGTGTGATCGTCCGCTACCAGTGGGGGAGGCGGAGGTGGTCGCCCCATTGCTGGAATTAATCTCGGTCAAAGAAGGTTATCGAGATGTCGCCGAATATCTGCTATCGGATGTCGTTGTCGTGCAAGATCTGAGATCCGGTTTGGCCTTATGGCATCGCAACGGTTATTACAGCACTCTGGTGACTCCCGAAGGAGAGGTCATCGATCCCATGGGAGTGGTCACCGGAGGCAGCGAAGACTCGCTGGAAGGCAGCTTCTTAAGCCAGCGCCGGCGCATGAAAGAGCTTGGGCTTCTGCTTACTGAGCTGGAAAATGAAATGCAAGTCGAAGACCGGGAGCTCGTTGAACTTAAAACGAATGTACAACAAGCCGAAGCTAAAAAGACGCTTTTAGGGAGTGAAATTCATCGTCTAGAATTGGAGCGGGTGCGCAACGAGCACGAACATCGTTCGACTCAACAAGATTCGCAACGGCTCAGACAAACCATTGACGTGCTGCTTCAAGAGCAACGTGATTTAAACGCGATCTTGGAAGATCTGATAGCCGAAATCAAAGAAGATAATGCGATTCGCGAAAAACGGGCGATTGAAAAGGCCGAACGGGAGGAGAAGCTCGCCGAAATCCAAGCTCGATTCGTGGAACGCAAGAAGTCATTGGAGTCCGTCGAAGCTGCGGTGACACAGTCGCGGATTCGCGCTGCCGCTTTAGGCGAAAAACGCGAAAATACACATGTGAATCTTGATAACCGGATCAAGCTTCAGGAGGAAGCCGGCGAACAAATTGGTAGCCGCCGCGGGCAAATTGCCGATATCCAGCGGCGCAGAGGCGAAATCCAAAATGCGCTTACGCAAATGGAAGAAACAGTGGCCTCGAGTCGCGCGACCGTGCAGCAGCTAGAGGAAAAACTGCAGAACGAGCGCCAGAGATACCGAGAAATCTCGAAACAGCTTACGGAAATTGACGAGTTGATAAAAGAGCTGCGACCTCGCGCCGAAACCTGTCAGGAGGAAAAGAACCGGCTTCAGGTGACACTTACCGAGAAGCGGCTCAATCTGCAGCATCTTGCCGACGGCGTGCGCGATAAGTACGGCGTCGATTTAGGATCGGTAGAAGCCCCGGATGGCAACGCGGCCTTGTCAAATGAGTTGATGATCGAAATCGAAGACCTGCGCGCGCGCATCGAACGTATGGGCGACGTTAACATGGCGGCTATCGGGGAGTACGAAGAACTGACTACGCGCTTCCAGTTCATAAACCGGCAAAAAGAAGATCTGGAGAAATCGATCGCCGATCTTCAGCAAACAATTGTCAAGCTCAACCGTGTCTGCCGCGTTCGTTTCAAGGAGAGCTTCGAACAGATCAATCAGAAGTTTCAATCGATTTTTCCGCGCATGTTCCGGGGCGGCAAAGCCAGGCTGGTGTTGACGGATGAAAATGACTACCTTGAAACAGGCGTGGACATCGTGGTTCAACCGCCGGGGAAAAAACTGCAATCGATCACACTGCTCTCCGGCGGTGAGAAAGCGTTGACGGCGGTCAGCTTGCTGTTTGCGATTTTTCTTACCAAACCAAGTCCATTTTGCTTCCTTGACGAAGTCGACGCTCCCCTCGACGACGCCAACGTTGATCGTTTTAATGAGCTGATTAAAGAAATGAGCGAATTTTCACAGTTTGTGCTGATCACACACAACAAAAAGACCATGCAGGCCGCCGAGGTTCTCTATGGGATTACCATGGCAGAGCCCGGGGTATCTAAAGTGGTTTCAGTAAGGATGAGCTAACAGCGAACTCCGCGTGTCGCCGGCATCGACTGCTGTCCTCTCCCCTCGCACCCCCCAAGGATTCAGAAGTGGCAGGTTCTTTCTTTCAACGATTAAAGGACGGGCTTACCAAGAGCCGGGAAACTTGGGTCCAAAAAATAGGATCCATCTTTCAGAATCGGGAATGGGATGAGCAATCGCTCGAGGAGATGGAAGAGAATCTGCTCAGTGCTGATGTTGGGGTTAAAGCAACGCAGAAGTTAATGGAGACGTTGCGAGGGCTGACCCCTAGCGGCAGCGAGGATCTGGCGCGGGACATGTCATCACAATTGCAGCAGGCCATGGTAAAGTTGCTGCAAGACTCTGCGGCAGCACCGCGGCTGGAAGCATTGTCTGTGCGGCCTTGGGTTGTGCTGTTTCTCGGGGTTAATGGCGTGGGCAAAACCACCACCATCGGAAAGCTCGCTGCGCAATACAAGGCCGACGGCAAGAAGGTTCTCCTAGTGGCGGGCGACACGTTTCGCGCGGCGGCCGTCGAACAGCTCGAAGCCTGGGGCCGCCGAGCCGGTGTGGAATTGATTAAACACCGAGCCGGTGCCGACCCGTCCGCGGTCGTCTACGATGGGATGCAGGCTGCAAAGAGCAGAGGTATGGACGTACTCCTCATCGATACCGCCGGCCGTCTTCATACCAAGGTGCATCTGCTGGAGGAATTGAAAAAGATTCGGCGGGTGATCGCACGCGAACAGCCGGGCGCGCCGCATGAAACACTCCTAGTGCTCGATGCTACCACCGGCCAAAATGGTCTCCAGCAGGCAAAGATCTTCAAAGAAGCCACGGAGATTGATGGCATTGTTTTGACCAAACTGGACGGAACGGCCAAAGGCGGAGTCATCATTAGCATTCAGGAGGAGCTTGGGGTTTCGGTGCGCTACATCGGGGTAGGCGAAGATGTGGAAGATCTCCAGCCATTTGAGGCTGAGCGCTTTGTCGAGGCGCTCTTCGAGAGATAACCCACTTGTTGGCTGAGTGGTTGCCGGCTTGACATGAGGCGAGGTCGTCGTTACGATTTAGACGCTGGTTTTTAGAGGCTAAAATGACGCAAAGCATGGAAAGCGCGGTTGATCTCAAGCTAACTGCCAAAGCTGTTGAGCAAGTAAAATCATTGCTTGCTCGTAGCGAGTATATCGATCACGCATTGAGAATTTCGGTTTCTGATGGAGGTTGTTCCGGCTTTTCCTATCAGCTCGATTTTGAGAAACAACCAAAACCAGGCGACATCACCTTAGATTGCGAAAGCCTAACTGTTTACGTTGATCCTGAAAGTATCCCCTTCCTCCAAGGCACAGTTATAGACTTCGTCTCAGGACTCTATGGGGGCGGCTTTAAATTCGCCAACCCCAACGCAACCGGAACCTGCGGCTGCGGCACTTCGTTTTCCGCGTGACATAAGCGTTCGGCAAAGGGCCGGATTCCGGCGACACTGCTACCAAAACTCGGTCGTTGCTTTAACCATTCAGTTATGTCCTACGGACAAAAAGTTGTTCGAGGTTTTGTAAAAGCTGTTTAGTTCTATCCCATGGAATCATGGACCAGCTTTGATACGAACCCGATCGCGACCGTCAATAATATGAGCCGAGCGGTTATGCTAAGTCTCCGGGCCGCGTCGTTAAATTCAACGGTGTCTCTAGCTGAATCATTTTGTTTAAAATTAGCCTTGCGCATGGTATTCGGCCGCGGATCGCGCCGGCACAGTGGTTGACGGGCCATTCGTGTTAACTTTGACGTTCGCTTTG
>JAICEJ010000101.1 GCA_025924215.1 Candidatus Binatia bacterium | reverse complement strand
TATAGGCTTATTGGATACTGAAAAGAACTATATGATCGTGGTCACCAAGGAAGGCAAGTTGGTCACAGTTGATTTCGACCAGAAGACAAAAGTTACCGAACTAAAGGCTAAGGATGCAAAGATGGCCGATATCGGTTTAGGGTCATCGGCAACAGTGCAGTACACCAAAAAGGGCGAAAAAAATTACGTTAGCGGGATCGAGTTTACTCCCGCGAAGGGCGGCGATTGATCGTCAAACCTTGACGTAAAAAGAGGGCATGGCTCCAAACCATGCCCTCTTTTTTTTAGCTTTTGAGTTTTGGCTTTGATATCGACGCTGCCAGAGTTTGAGCCGGACCGCGTCTAATCAGTTAAGAGCCTTCTTCTTCGAAGTCAGTCAGAACGAGTTTTCGGTAGCCTCGCTCTTCCTCAAGAGTTTTCTGACGTTTGCTTTCCTTCTCGTTTTCTTCCTGACACTTCACGCAAAGTCTTGTGAACGGCAGCACTTTCAAGCGTCCCAGTTGGATCTCGCCTTCGCAACTCTCGCAGATGCCGTAGCTTTTGTCTTTGATGCGCTCGAGGGCTTCGTCAATCGCGTGCAGTTTCTCCCGCTCTCGATCGTTGAGGATAAAATTGATTTCCCGATCTCTTTCATCGCTCGCTAGATCATAGGTGTCGCGCCCTTCATCCTTAACACCTTCGGTTTCGCCTTTGACCCGAACCTGCATTTCTTTATGAAGCTGCTTCTTCATCTCCAGCAAAGTTTCCGCGGCACTTTTGAGGAAATCTTTTCTAGCTTTTGCGTCTTTGAGATTTTCCGATTTAGACATGTTGTATTTCACCACTTAAGTCATACTCAAGAGCTTCGGTTATCTTTACGTCGGCAAAATCGCCGCTTCCAAGGGAAGCTGGGTTTTGCAAGTATACGGCGCCGTCGACTTCCGGCGCATGACCTTGTGTGCGTCCGATCAACTGCCCGGTTTCGTCAATGCCATCGATGATAACCCGCTGAATAGACCCAATCAAGGCCTCATTGTTGTTTCGTGAGATACTTGCTTGCAGATCCATCACCTCTTGCCAGCGTCGTTCTTTCTCTTCTTCGTCGACGTGATCGGCAAGATTTGCGGCGGCGGTGCCATCTTCGATTGAATACTTGAAGACGCCGAGACGTTCAAATCTGGTCCTTTCAACGAAATCGAGCAGCGCTTGAAAATCCTCTTCGGTTTCTCCGGGAAACCCGACAATTAGCGAGCTTCTAAGGGTCAAACCAGAAATGGATTCACGCAACTTTTCTACGGTAGCCTGTACGGCACTGCCGCTTTTGCCGCGGCGCATGCTCTTCAAGATACCGGCGCTGACATGCTGGAAAGGGATATCGATGTACTTGCAAATTTTTTCGCTCTTATCGATCAGATCAAGGAGCGGCGAATCAAGAAAATTGGGATAGGCATAGAGTAGCCGTATCCATACGAGATCGGGCACATGAACCAGCTCTTTTAACAGACCGTAGAGAGTCGTCCCGTCTTTGCGATCTCTGCCGTACGCGGTGAGATCCTGGGCGATAAGATTAATCTCCTTGACACCGCTTTGGGCCAGCATAGTGGCTTCTTTGACCACCGATTCAATGCTGCGGCTACGATGTGGGCCGCGCAACTTAGGAATGATACAGAAGGCGCACTTGTGGTCGCATCCTTCAGAGACCTTTACAAACGCAGTGTAGGACGGAGTACTGCGAAGCCGGGGTGTTACATGATCGTATAGGTACTCGGGAATGCCGACGTAGTGTCTGCGGCTTTGATTTCGTTCATGTTCTCTAAGAATATTGACTATTCGCGGAATTTCTCCTGTGCCTATAAATAAATCGACTTCAGGCAACTCGGTTGCTAACTCTTGCGGGTACCGCTGCGATAGACAGCCCGCAACCACTAGCTTGCGCAGCGTTCCTTCTTGCTTGAGTCGGGAAATCTCGACGATTGTGTCTATCGACTCCGCTTTAGCGGCGTCGATAAAGCCGCATGTATTGATCAGCACGACATCCGCCTCGGCCGGTTCCTGAACCATTTCATAATGATCCTGGGCGAGCAGTCCGGACATCACTTCCGAATCGACCAGATTGCGGGCGCATCCTAAGCTGATGATGTTAAACTTCTGCTTTGGTTGCGTCACTGGCCCAACTCCACTATGTCGACCCCCTGAGGAATGTTTATTCGAAACAGCGAATCCTTAAGCCCAACGCCTTTCTTCATATTGGAAAAACGCAAGCTTGTCAGATTGTTGGCGGCGTCGCGAATGCTTACCCAGACGATATCGGCTGAGCTCCGGCTAACTCCGAGGAGGATTTCGCTGAATCCTCCAGCTTCGCCCTTGGGTTCTAGACGGAGAATGTATTCGTCCTTTTCAGTTGCCTTGAGCACGGCATTAAAATCTTTTTTCAAGTTGCCCAGCCCAAGTAGAAAAGACAGTGGAATATCCGAGCGAAAGGCGTTTTTCAACGGACTCTTAATCACCTGGTTCTGTTCAGGTTGTAGAAAATAGAGATGGCTTCCATCTGTCAGTACGATCTGGCCCTTGGGTTCTTCATAGCGCCACAGCATTTTGCCCGGGCGTTTGAACGACAACTTCCCCCACGCTTTCAAGCTGCGGTTAAGAGTTTTGACTTCGGTTTCCTGCTGAAAATCGGCGATGAAATCGATGGTAGCGTCATAGTTCTTCTGCAGCGCGTCGACGACCTGCTCGGCGTTTTTCGGCTCCGCTGCGGTAATCCAATCCTGCGCAGTCAAGCACAAAGCAATCACCAGAGCCCCAAGCAGTCGTTTAAGCTTCAAGTTTTCTCGCATACACTTCTCTCGGCTTGGCGCCGTCTGCCGGACCAATAACGCCATCGCGTTCCATCTGCTCAATCATCCGCGCAGCCCGGTTGTATCCTACCCGCAATCTCCGTTGAATCATAGAGATCGAAGCTTGCTGAGTGTCGGTGACAATCGCCACCGCCTGATCATACATTTCATCGTACTCTTCGTCAGCGCCGGCGTTCTCGATATCCTTTTTGACGTCAAAAACATCGGGTCGATACTGTGGTCGTCCCTGCTGTTTGATAAACTTCATCACCTTGCGAACTTCTTGATCCGATACGAAGGCTCCATGGATGCGCGTCAGTCGTGCGGTGCCCGGCGGTAAGAACAACAAGTCGCCGTTGCCTAAAAGCTTCTCGCCGCCCATCGAGTCGAGTATTGTGCGCGAATCGATCCGCGAGGTCACCTGAAATGAGATACGCGCCGGGAAATTCGCTTTGATCAAACCGGTGATGACATCCACAGAAGGGCGCTGAGTGGCAAGGATCAGGTGAATACCCGCGGCCCGTGCCTTTTGCGCAAGACGGGTGATGTATTCTTCAATATCGCGTCCCACCGTCATCATCAGGTCGGCCAGCTCATCGATGATAATAACGATCCGCGGCAAACGCTCATGCACCAGCGGCGCTTCCGTTGCCAGGCTCCCACCCGCTGCATTCCGATCTTCGTCCGCTTGCGCTTCCGTCAGCTCAATAACGGGTTTTTTTACTGCGCCTTCTTTTTCCAATGTTCGATTGTAATTGTCGATATTGCGCGCGCCTTTGTCTCTCATGAGCCGATAACGTCGATCCATCTCGTCCATGGCCCAGAAAAGCGCGGCGGCGGCTTTTTTTGGATCCGTCACCACAGGCACAAGAAGGTGGGGAATTTCTTCGTAAACAGTCAGCTCCAGCATTTTCGGATCCACCATGATGAATCGCACGTCTTGCGGCGTCGCTTTAAAGAGAATGCTCAGGATCATGGCGTTGATCGATACCGACTTGCCGGTTCCTGTGGCGCCGGCAACCAGAAGATGAGGCATGCGCCCCAAATCAGTGGCAAACGGTATTCCGCCAATATCCTTTCCTAGAGCTAAGGTGATTTTTGAATCGACGGAATGATAGCTATCGCTCTCGATGATTTCTCTCAAATAAACCGTTTCGCGCCGGGGATTAGGGATTTCTATTCCTACCACCGATTCTCCCGGAATCGGGGCGAGAATACGCACGCTGACAGCGCGCAGCGCCATTGCGAGGTCGTCAGCCAGCATGACGATGCGGCGTACCTTTACGCCGTCGGCCGGCTTAAACTCATACATGGTGATGACCGGGCCGGGACGAACCGCGACCACTTCGCCGTCGACGCCGAAATCAGCCAGTTTTTTTTGCAGGATGAGAGAGTTGGCATGCAGGCTATTGGTGTCGACTTTGATTAACTGATTGGGATCGGGTGGGTCTAAGAGGTCGAGAGGCGGCAAGAGGTACCCTTCTCCAACTACCGGGAGTTTAAACTGCTCTTGCGGCGCAATCGGCTTTTTGACGCCTTTCTTGATCAATTCTTCTTTAGGGTCAGCCTTTACAACGATGGGGGGCGGCACATAGTCGCGCCGTTCATTCTTGATGTTTTCTCCCTTGGTTTTGTCTTTCTGCTGTTTGAGCTTGGTCAAACTCAAGCCGATCCTCGGTATGATAGTTTTCCTGAACTGGAGCAGTCGTTTGCCGCTGCGATCAAGCAGATCCGCCAGCGATATTTGCGAAACTGTCATGATTGCTAGAAGGGCGGTCGTAAGGATAATCAACGTCGCGCTGATCCGTCCAAACAACGGCACCAGAATGCTTTCCGTAAGAAAGCCTCCGATGATGCCGCCGGAGTCTCGCGCGTCTTCAGAATCGATCCATAGGCTCAAAAGAACTGCTATGCCGACGAGAAGCACTGCGTAGCCGGTTGCCTTGGTAGCGCGAAGTCCTTTGACCCCGGGGAGAAATAAGTGATAGGCAGCGAGGCCGAGAAAAATCGGCAGTAAGTAGGCAGATAGGCCGAGGCCCTGCAACAGGAGATCGGCTAGAAAAGCGCCGACAAAGCCTCCCCAGTTATGAGCGATCAAACCAGAGGGCGTATTGAGCGAACGGTCGTTTGGACTATACGAGACTAAGCTAATAATGATCAGAAGAGCGGTGAGGCTAATAACCACACCCCAAACTTCCCGGTTGAGCCGGCCTTTTTCCATGGCAGTAAGCGAACCTTAAGTTTCAACTATATACGGCAAAACTACAGGCCGCCGTTCTAGTTTCTTGCGGAAATGACGACGTAGCGCTATGCGAATCTCTTCCTGCAGCTCGGCTCGATCGGCGCGCGTTTCCCGGTTCATACCGCTAAAGGTTTCCAAGACGACCTTTCGAGCCTGTTCGAAAATCTCTTCGCCTTCTTCATCACGAACGAATCCGCGAGAAATCAAATCCGGTCCGGCGACGATTTCACCGGATTGCTGGTGGATTGCAAGTACCGCGAGCACCATTCCGTCTTCTGATAAATGGCGCCGATCGCGAATCACAATCGGCCCGACATCGCCGATACCTTTGCCATCGACGAACACTTTGCCCACCTGAACGGGAGTTGTCTTGTGGGCGCCCTGAGCGGTTAGTTCTAAGACGTCGCCGTCTTCGAGTATAAAACAGTTACTCTCCGGGACCCCAACGTCTTGAGCCAACCGCTGATGGCGCACCAAGTGGCGGTACTCGCCGTGAATCGGCACGAAAAAGCGTGGACGAGTCAGCTGCAGCATTATCTTCAATTCTTCTTGGCTGGCATGCCCGGAAACGTGAATCTCGGAAACCTTTTCATAGTGAACTTCTGCGCCGCGGCGGTAGAGATGATTGATCAAGTTCGAAATGATCTTTTCGTTGCCGGGAATAAACTTCGAAGAGAGAATAACGTTATCGCCGGGTTGAATTTTGATTGTCTTGTGGTCGTTGAGAGCTACTCGGTGCAAGACCGATAGCGGCTCACCCTGGCTGCCGGTGGTCAGAAACGTGAGACGATCGGGGGCAAGATCTTGCCAACGATCATTTTCGGTCATGAAGCTTCTTGGAAGCCGGAGATAGCCGAGGTCGGCTGCGACCTGGCTGTTGCGCACCATGCTGCGGCCGCTGAGCACAACTCTGCGATCGCAACGCTCGGAAATTTCCAGCACTTGTTGGATCCTTGGAATGCTCGAGGCAAACGTCGAAACCAGTACCCTGCCGCTTGATTGTTGAAAAATCTGTTCCAGATTCGTTCCAACTTCCCGTTCAGACCCGGTGTGGCCACGCCGTTCAACGTTGGTTGAGTCTGACAAGAGCAGAAGAACGCCTTTTTCTCCGTAGGCGGCGAATCTTTGAAAATCGAACATCTCGCCTTCCATTGGTGTGTTATCGATCTTGAAGTCACCTGTGTGAATGATCGTACCGACGGGCGTCTGTATTGCCAAGGCCAGGCAGTCCATCAGGCTATGCGTGACACGAATCCCTTCGAGCTTGAAAGGGCCTAAGTCCCATAGTTTGCCGGCGGTAATCTCGCGAACATCGGCGACATCTTCCAGATCATGCTCTCTGACTCGATTGCTGAGCAGACCCAGTGTTAAACGGGTGGCGTAGATCGGCACCGAGAGGCGTTCGAGAACATAGGGGACCGCCCCCATATGGTCTTCATGCGCATGGGTCAAAACAATCGCTTTGAGCTTGTGCTTGTTTTCCAGAAGATAGCTGATATCGGGAATGACCAGGTCGATGCCGAGCAAATCGGCCCCGGGAAACATCAGGCCGCAGTCGATGGCTATGGCCGCTTCGCCGTATTCGACCAGCATCATGTTGAGGCCAAACTCACCGAGACCGCCTAAAGGTATGATTCTTACGGGTTCCATGCTGCTTTAAATGCTCCGTTTCTCCAACTGACGATTAGTGATGATGCTATGGCCTGAGTTTGCTGCGACTGAGGCCGAATCCACAGGCTCGCTCCGCAGATGTTTTTCAATGGCTTGTCGTACCTGGTTCGAGAGATGGCGGAGCGTGCCTGGGCCAAAACCATCGACCGCAATCGGTTCACTAATGATGACCTCAACAATTCCGCCCCTCAACCGCCATGCACCGGCTGGCAGGATCTGCCGGCTGCCGTTGATGGTCACTGGAACAATCGGTCGGTTTGCTTCGGCGGCAAGTAAAAATCCACCTTTTTTAAACCGCAGCAGTTTTCCGTCTCGGCTGCGCGTCCCTTCCGGAAATACAACTACCGAAATACCGGCTGCCATCCGCTCTTTCGCGCGTTTTAAGCTTTTGACAGCAGTGAGAGGGTCCGCTCGATCGATAGTAATATGTCTTGAAGCCCACATCGCCCAGCCGAAAAACGGAATCCAAAGAAGCTCTCTTTTAGCGATCCAACGCAACTGAAAACTTACCAGGCTGTGCACCAGAACAGGGATATCGAGATTGCTTTGGTGATTGACCATGAAAACATATTGTTGTCGTGGATCGATATGTTCGCCGCCGCTAACTCGCAATACGACCCCGCCCATGCGTAAGATCAAAGCCGTCCAGATCTGGCTTGCACGGTAGGCGACTTTGCCATGACGATCGAATAGGCCAAGAAAGATTGTCAGTACCGCAGCCGGTACCGTGATGAGCATAAAAACCGACAGCTTGAGCAGATAAAACATCAAGATCAAAGTAAGCTTGGCGAGTGCAAAACCGCGAAAATGCGCTAGCTTAGTCTAGTGTACGCATGAGCAAATTGCAATTCAGCGGAGACCCCGATGCATACCGATTCTATCATTGACTATAAATAACGCGGGCGCTAAGTTGGCTGCACTGTTTGCTGCCGCAATGTAGCGGCCTGGAGGTGTTCATGTCCGTTAACAAAGTAATTCTCATTGGAAACCTAGGTAAAGATCCCGAGCTTCGCTTCACGTCAACGGGGAGCGCGGTAGCGCGTTTTCCAATCGCTACTTCCGAAGTTTGGAACGACCGCGACGGCAACAAGCAGGAAAGAACCGAATGGCATAACATTATTGTATGGGGTAAGCAGGGTGAATCTTGCAGCCAATATCTCGCCAAAGGAAGGCAGGTTTTTGTCGAAGGCAGCATCCGCAGTCGAAGCTATGACGACAAGACCGGTACCAAGCGATATGTGACCGAGATCGTTGCGCAACGCATTAGATTTCTTGGCGGCGGCGGTGGCACGCGAATGGCGCCGGAGGTCGAAGGCGGCGGCACCGACGAAATATCAACTGGCGGTGGACAGCCGCCTTTCGATGACGACATACCGTTTTGAGGATTCGTCCTATCCGATCAGATTCCTATCTTTACCGGCTAAAAAGGCCGAGATGTTTTCGGCCACCTCGCTTAGCAGCCTCTCTCGCGCTTGACGGGCGCTCCACGCCGTGTGCGGGGTCACCAGCAGATTGCCCAGTGCGCTCGCTGCCACGATGATCGGGTGATCCGCGGCCGGAGGTTCCTCGGTGATCACGTCTAAGGCAGCTCCGGCTAGGCGCTGCTCGCGCAGCGCCTGAATCAGTGCTGTCTCCTCAACCAAAGCGCCGCGCGCGGTATTGATCAGGATTGCCGATGGTTTCATCAACCTAAGCGTCTCATTATTGATCAGGTTTTTTGTCTGGGGTGTTAGCGCGCAGTGCAGTGATACAATGTCAGCTTGCGGCAGCAATAGCTCTAAGGGAACTCGATTCGCGGCCGGCGGTTCCGCTGCTCCTGGACGAGTGGCCACCAGCACTTCCATGCGAAATCCGCGTGCCATCCGGGCAACCTCGCGGCCGATATTGCCATAGCCAACGATAGCTAACGTCCTGCCGCTGAGCTCGATACTCGGATACGTCAGCAGTGAGAACACGGGACTTTTCTGCCACATCCCGGCCTTGACGTCAGCGGCGTACAGGCCCGCATGAGTAGCCAATTCTAAGATCAACGCCATCGTGAACTGCGCCACGGACTGCGCGGCATAGCCCGGGACATTGCAGACCTTGACGTTACGTTTGCGGGCCGCCGTGTGATCGATAATGTCGGTACCCGTGGCGGCCACTGCGATCAACGACAAGTTCCGTGACTCCGGCGCGGCGAGAGCCGCCTCAGAGATGGCTTGTTTGTTGGTAACCACTATGTCTTGACCGGCTAATCGACCAATAGTCTCGCTTGGCTTGGTGACTTGGTAAATTTTGCAATCGCCGATCTCGCTGAAGCGTTCCAGTGAAACATCGCCGAACGTGGCCGCATCGAGGAAGACAATCTTGGGCAAGGTCATCGTTGAAGCCGCCCGCGCCGCTCGAGCGCTTTTGCCTCATCCCACAACCGATCCATTTCTTCCAGGCTGGATTGATTTGGTGATTTCCCGGCTTGCCGCAGCTGATCCTCGAGGTAATTGAACCTCTCAATGAATTTATCGGTGGTTTGACTGGCAACCTCTTCTGCCTGAACCCCGAGAAAGCGCGCAAGATTAACTAATGAGAAAAACACATCGCCCAATTCCTCGCCGGTTCGTTGATGATCGCCGGAAGCGCAGGCGGCTTTGAGTTCACTCAATTCCTCCTCCACCTTTTGCCACACCGGGTCTATCTTGGGCCAATCGAAACCAACCCGCGCGGCGCGCTCCGAGACGGTTTGGGCACGTGCCAACGCTGGCATAGATTTCGGCAGGCTGCCCAATGCTGAATTGGCCGTGCCGCCAAGGTTTTCTTGCGCCTTGATTTGTGCCCACCGTTTTGTCACGGCGTTCGCATCAGGCAAGGCGTTACCGCCGAAGACGTGGGGATGACGCCGGATAAGCTTCGCCGCTAAGTTGCTAATCACTTGATTGGCAGTAAATGTGCCGTTTTCGGCGCCGATCTGGCAGTGAAAGACGATCTGATGCAGCAGGTCGGATAATTCTTCGGCAACCTTGGAAGGATCGTTGCCGGCAAGCGCATCGAGAAGCTCATGGGTCTCTTCCAGCAAAAACGACTTCAATGTTTGGTGCGTCTGCTCTCGATCCCACGGGCAGCCGTTCTCTCCGCGCAATTCGGCCATCAATTCCAAGAGCTCGGAAAACTTTTCTCCAGCTTTTTTGTGGTCGGACATAGCCTCCCCGAGAAGCGCAGCGGCGCGAATTTTATTGCTTGAAGCAGCGTGTTAGATCTTACGTAGCTAAGCAATGATACCTGTGGCAACGCCGGGTTAATACAAATAGAGCCTTAATTGAAGGAGTGAATCAATGTCAACTGCAACCATCGATGGCCTGGAGGTTCGTTACGAAGTCTTCGGGTCCGGTGCTCCGCTGTTATTGTTTGCGCCCGGCGGATTTGATGCAACGATAGAGAAATGGCGCGCCGCCAGCGCCTGGACCGGCATCGATGCCCTGGATGCGCTGGCAACTCGATTTCAAGTGATTGTCTACGATCGGCGCGAGTCCGGACAATCCGGAGGAAGAGTCGAACACCTCAGCTGGCACACCTATGCGCGGCAGGCAAAAGCGTTACTGGATCAGCTCAAGATTGAATCTGCGCTTGTCCTGGGCGGGTGCATGGGATGTTCGGTGGCACTGGCATTCGCGGTTGATTACCCGGAGGCGACCCGCGCGCTCTTGCTCCACTGGCCGGTCGGTGGTTTTCGCTGGAAAGCGACCGGTCGCGACCGATTTGAGCGCCATTACCGCTTCGCCAGCAGCCATGGTCTGCCAGGCGTTGTCGAACGTGCGAGAATCGGCAAAAGCTTTTGGATGGATCCCGAAGCCGGTCCCTGGGCTTCCGTGATTGCTCGCGACCAATCATTTGCCGAGGACTTTGTCCGTCAGGATTTGAATCGTTACCTCGGACTCGTTGCTGTCAGCGGCAGAGGCTTGTTCGATCGCGACACTGCCACCGGCGCGGCACCCGAGGAGATTCTTGGCATTAGCGCGCCGGCTCTGATCATTCCCGGTGACGACGCGTCCCACGCCACTTCTGCGGCGCATTATCTCCGCGAGTTGTTGTCGAATGGGAGCTTTTGGAATGTGTCGCCGTTGGCGCAGACCACCCGTGCAGTTTGCGACAGAATAATCGAGTTTTCTCGCCAACTGTCATGAGGCGTTACAGTCGGTCCGATAGGTTCGGGGTTTGACCTCGCGCGGATGGACCGATATAGAAAATCTTGTAGGAAGACTCCGGTTTCATACGATAATTATTTGCAGGGAGGCTCGTCATGGACGTTACCACATCAACTCTTCAATTGAGTACGGCCGACGGCAATATGGACGCGTTCGAAGCGCGGCCCAAAGATGGCGGGTCCTATCCCGGCATCGTTATTTTGATGGAAGCTTTCGGTCTTAACGATCACATCAAGAAAGTGACCGAGCGGATTGCCCAAGAAGGCTACGTTGCGATTGCGCCGGATCTCTATCATCGAGAATCCGAGCGCATCATTCCGTACAGTGACATGAAAAAGGCAATCGGCACTATGAACCGCTTGCAGGATCCCAAAGTGATGGATGACGTGGGCGCGGCCATCGCGCATTTGAAGGGGCAGAGCAACGTCAAATCTGGCGCCATCGGCGTCACCGGGTTTTGTATGGGCGGCCGTTATACTTATCTTGCGGCCGCGCATCATAACAAGGACGTCAAAGCGGCGGTGTGTTTTTATGGCGGTGGCATTCCGATGGGAGATCCGAGCCCGTTGTCGCGCACGGGTGAAATCACCTGTCCGATTTATCTCTTTTTCGGAGCCAAAGATCCGTTGATCCCAATCGATCAAGTCGGGCAGATCAACACTGAGCTAACCCATAAAAAAGTGAGCTTCTCGATGAAGGTTTATCCAGAGGCAACGCACGGGTTCTTCTGCGATGAGCGGCCGAGCTATAATGAGAGCGCGGCGAAAGATTCGTGGGAAAAACTGAAAACATTTTTTGCTCAGCATTTGAAGTAGCGAAGAACTAAAGCCCAGCGGCGAGAATGTCCGGATCCTTCTGCGCTGAATACTAAAAGTCAATCCCGTCGCACTTCGATTGATGAAAAATAAAGACATCGTAACTCTTGGCTTGGTGCAGATGAGCGCCAACGAAGACCCGGAAGCCAATCTCTCAAAGGCTGAGGCGCGCATGCGCGAGGCGGGCAAGAAAGGCGCCCAGATTGTCTGCCTGCAGGAACTGTTTCGCTCGCGCTATTTTTGCCAGAGCGAGGATCAGCGATGCTTCAACCTGGCTGAAACTATTCCCGGCCCAAGCACGGATCGTTTGGGCGCCCTAGCGCGCGAACTGCAGATCGTCATCGTGGCCTCGCTGTTCGAGAAGCGTTCGGCGGGTATCTATCACAACACCGCCGTGGTGCTCGATGCCGATGGTTCGATTGTCGGGAAATATCGCAAGATGCATATTCCGGACGATCCCCTCTATTTCGAAAAATTTTACTTCACACCGGGTGATCTGGGCTTTCCAAGCTTTCAAACCCGTTATGCGAGAATTGGCGCTCTGATTTGTTGGGATCAATGGTTTCCAGAAGCCGCCCGTCTGGCGTCCTTGGCCGGCGCGGAGATACTGGTTTACCCAACAGCGATCGGCTGG
>JAICEJ010000100.1 GCA_025924215.1 Candidatus Binatia bacterium | reverse complement strand
TCCGGCATCGCGGAACGCACCTTCAAACGGCGCTTCAAGAACGCAACGGGTCACACGCCCATTGAGTATGTGCAGCGCCTGCGCGTGGATGAAGCAAAGCGGCGGTTGGAAAGAACAACCGCGCCCATCGATGAAATTGGCTGGCAGGTCGGCTACGAAGACCCGACGTTTTTTCGCCGCTTATTCAAGCGTCTCACGGGCGTTACCGCCGGCGCATACAGACGCAGGTTTAGGATCCCCGAGTCTGTGCCTCTCGCAAAGATGAAGAATGGCATTCGATTGTGATGACGTGATTCCGTCGTAATGGTATCACCGCGACTGTTTGCAGTTGCAATCCCCGCCGCAACAAGTTGTCACTCCTCGGCGGAACGGACAAAATCAATGCTCGTCCAGCTGCGTGCTATTTGGGCGGGATGTTTGCCGGCACTTTATTGGGTATTGCTTTGATGGTTTGAAGATAACGGTAAATGGCGCGAACATCCTCTTCCTTCATATTGGCATAGATATTCCACTCCATCGGCGAGATCGCATACTTGGTGCCGTCGGGACTGACGCCATTCTTGAATGTTTGCACGAACTGCTCTTCACTCCAGCGGCCGAGTCCGGTCTCTGGGTCCGGAGTCAGATTCTTGGCGTAGAAACGGGCGCCCCGCGGTCCGGGAAAGCCGGCCACTTGGCTGCGCCCTACTGTCGTGCCGGCATATTTTGCCGGCACGCCGGAAAGATAAAGATTCATGTCCGAGTCGCCATTGGGCGCCAACGGCGTGTGACAGCCGACACAGTAGCCGAGATGATTCACCAGATAGTTGCCTCGCTCGATGTAACTTGCTTGCTCCCAGTCGGCAGGTATCGTTTCCGGTGACGAGTTAAGCGCGCACGCCGCGCCGATAAAGGTCAATGCGCCGCAAGCGAGAAAGGTTAGACGCCGTAATTTCATAGTTTACTCCGATTATTTGTGTTCGGCTGGGATTCTTTCGGGCGGAGTATTCTTAATCGGTTTGATAGTTTTGAGATATGCCCACAACGATTTTAGATCGCGGTCGGTAATTTTTTGAAAGGCATCCCAAGGCATCTGAGCATCGAGCACTCGGCCATCCGGGGTGAGACCGGTCTTCATCGACCGGATGAAATCCGCTTCAGTCCAGTTGCCGATGCCGGTCTCCCGGTCGGGCGTGATATTCCTCGCATAGATTTTCTTCCAGCGCGGCGACGACCAGCCGGCGTTTGCCGGCGGACCGGCAGGCGGCGCGGGATTCGGTGAACCAGCGTAGTGCCAATTCTCATCCTTACTGCCGTCAGGTTTTTCACGTGTGTGGCAGCCGCAACCTTGGATCGCAGTGGCGATGTAGCGACCGCGGGCGATCATTTCCATCTCCGTCTCACCGAGTGCCAGTGATATCGGCAGGGAGAGGAAAGATATTGCAACGATCGTCAAAAGAGTAGATATCCAATTCATCGAAGGGGCCTTTCCACAAATCTGATCATCGCGATGTAGCATTGGGTGAAACATGTTTGCAACCGAATTAACGCTTTTTGAACTCAGCCAAGCAAAGAATGGCGCGCTGCGGATTCTGATCGTCGCCGGCGTTCTGCTTCTATGCTACTCAAATGCCTACGCTGATATCGAACAGGGTAAACGGATCTACCGTGAAAACTGCGCTCCCTGTCACGGCGAGGCCGGCAAAGGTGATGGAGTTGGCGCGCGATCGCTGCCGGTGCGTCCGGCCGATCATACCAACCCCGCGGCAATGACTTCACGCACGGATGCTTTTCTGCGCGATGTCATAGCCAAAGGCGGTAAAGCGATGGGGCTATCCTCTTTCATGCCGGCATGGCAAGGAATTTTTAAAGATAAAGAGATTGAAGATCTCGTTGCTTACATCCGCAGCCTGGCGCTGCCGGCCAAATGAACCGGTCTACGGCGCCATAGGATTCATATCCGTTAATTTTTACAACTTTTACTTTTCAGTCTGAAAACTCCCCCCACGACTACCACCCTTTGCTATTGATTGGTTGAGACGATTCCCGCGCTCACCAGTCACGAGAGGCGCGGGTGGCAAAGAATTACTCTCGGCTTTCTGCGCGCAGACAATATCTTCTATCCGAGAGCAGGTATGTCTCGCATCGCTTAACGCCACCAGCGCGTGACTGTCCACCGTTTACAATTTTCGCCAGGATTCACGATTTTGTTTATGGGTCAACCAATCGCAGCGGCATAAGAGCGGCTTCCGCCCTCGATTAGACGCGCAGTATCAGCCCTTTTAGGAGCTTGGCGGAGCAATCACGAGAATTGGCACATATTTGGCGTTATCGGCTTCGGGCGACTGAACTTTGGCGCCAGCCGAACCTGGACAGCCGTCCGAGCAAAACTGAACTGAACCTCTAAACATAGAATGATTTTCCAATTTCTCTCCTCGAACGGTAACAGCGCATGGCTTGCACGATCGAAGCATCTGCACCGCGCTAAACATTAGCCTCATCCGGTTCAAATCAGATGTAAATAGGGAGACCACAATGGATGGCACGATTACTTGGATGCTCGTTCTCGCGGGCGCTACCGTAGCTCTACTGGGCGCCTTTCTGGTTGCCTCTGAAAAGGAATTACGAAAGAAGCGCCGCGAAGTGGCGACTCTTGTCGCGAAACTTTCCCGGCCGAACACGGGAATAGCTACCGATGATTATCAAAACAACCTAGGCAAACTCGCAAACGCCAATAAAGAATTACAGGAACAACTCTCGGCTCTAGCCAGCAGACTGGAGTCGACAGAGCGTGAGTTCACTCAACTGGACGGCGAGAAGCGCCAGTTAGAAGTCTCTAACCAGAATCTCAACGATGAAGCAGCAGTCCTCCGGGAGCAGTTGCATTCCACATTGAAAGCGAATGAAGAATCTCATTTAGAGAGAGCTGCCTTCGATGAGCGGCTTGCCACGATAGCGGGCGAGTTGAAGTCGACCACAGCAAAGCTCGAACAAAGCAAGATGAGAATCGAGGAACTGGAGAACGCCAGCGCGCCGTCAGCTCTTGTCAACGCCGAGCGTTCCCTTGCCGAGTCCCGCGTCGAGTTCGAAAATAATCTCCAAGCACTTGAGCGAGAGCTGGCCGATTGCCAGGAGAAGCTGCGCACATTCGATACGATCAACCGTCAGTTGCTCGACCTCGAACAAAGATACGACAAGGCGCTGCTCGATAACCGACAACTGCAACAGGAACTCATGCGCTATCAAGAGCGGCTTACTAATAGTGAGGCCTCGCAGCGCGCTATGGGGATTATTCGCGAGCAGATGGATGATTCACCTTTGCAAAGCGACATGTTGAATGACCCGGCACAAATGCAGTTTGATGGGATCAGGTTACTCGAGAACCGTTCCAGCAGCCGCCAAGCTGCGCAATCGGGGATAGTTCTTCGAAGCGCAGCTTCACCGGGGCTTTCTGGAATGGATGGCCTCGAGAGTTATGGACAAAGCACTACTTTGCATACTGCCATCGGTTATGTTGAGCCCACCCAGGACCAAAGCAAGATCGCCGGCATGGATCTGAAGCGGCGGCAGTCAGCGGATAAGCGAACCGCCCAATTGTCCCACCTGCTCGCCTGGATACGACTTCATGGCAGCGATACATACCGGGAACAGATCGACTCACTCAAAGACTTTACCGATCTTTCGGAACGTGAACGAGAAGTGGTTAGGGATATTTTCCTGGCGCGCGCGGACGAGGCGCAAAAGCGCGGGCGCGACGATGAAATGCTGCGTTACCGCAGTTGGGCGAAAAACATCGTCTATCATACCCGCTTTGCCGATGACGAGATCGAGTATTTCCCTGAGAATGGGGCTACAGAAAACAAGCCCGGCTATGAGGAAAGCCATGATCGAAGGGCCATCGATACGATCTCCGGGACTACGGACACAAACGCCAGCAAAGCCGTTTTGACCACCGTTCCACCGGACGGTACTAAGAGCCCGGCAGGGAATATCGCCCTAGGTATAGGCATAGGCCTAGGATTGGTTCTGATTCTTTTGGTTCAGCTTTTCTTTGATACATCCGCCGAAATCACTGTGGCCTCCGATGGTGCAACGACACCTGCCAGTTCTCGAGCCGTCGAGCTTCCGAAAAAGCAGCATTCCATAGATGAGAACCGATCAGCAATCGTTTCCGACAGTGCCCCTAAGGTCGAGGCCCGCCCCGACGAGCGGATCAGAGCAAAACCGGACGACGCTAAAGCTGCTGTGCGCAACACCTCCAAAGAACCCGCGGTCAAGACCCCTCGATCGCAGAGCACTTTTGGAGCGCATACGATCGTCAGATCGACGCCGGTTTACAGTGAACCCAGTGAGGACTCGGCCTTAATTACCCGTCTGGATCCGGGCACTCAGGTCAACGTAGTGGCAGCTAGCCGGGGATGGTACGAGATTCGCTCCAGGAGCGGCCGTCCACCGGGATTCATCAGGCAGGACGGCGCCTCGCGCAATCGTTAATACGTCATCACCAAACCGGGTCTCATCATACTCGATAAGAGCTGGCGATCGGAGATCTCTTGCGCTAAGCGCTGGAACTCGAACCGCGCACCCGACTTCGCGCGTTCACCATATGGGAGAATCGGTGTCAGATCGCGCGTTGATCGCCGCATAAATCGTTGCATCAATACCGCCTCGCCGGCGAGCAACCGGCCTTCCGCCTGGTTATCAGCGCGTCTCCGGCTTTCTTTTAAACGCCAATCTTGTCAGAGTTTACTTCTCGGCTCATGAAACTTTACTGCCGCATCGAAGGATCAGGTTTCCCTGTCATAATCCTGCACGGTCTCCTCGGCTCGTCGGATAACTGGCGCGCGATCAGCACACGGCTTAGTCCAAACTACAAAATCTATACGGTAGACCTCCGCAATCATGGACGGTCACCGCATAGCGAGATAATGACGTACCCGGCCATGGCCGACGATTTGGGCGAACTCATGGAGCGTGAAAATATCTCGGAATGCCACGTTGTCGGTCACTCGATGGGCGGCAAGGTTGCCATGCGGTTCGCCACCAGTTATCCGGACCGGGTGAGCAAACTGGTAATCGTTGATATCGCGCCCAAAGCCTACCCGCCGTCGCAGCGCCCGATACTGGCGGCGCTCGAACAGCTGGAGCTGCAAAGTTTTCAAAGTTTCGGCGCAATCGATGCGGCCCTCGCGCCTGCCATTCCCGAAGCCCCGCTCAGGCAGTTTTTGATGAAAAATATTACCCGAGTGCCGTCCGGCGGTTTTCAATGGCGGATCGATCTTGGTTCGATCGCCAAAAGCTATGACCAGTTGACCAAGCCGATCATCGCCGCAGCTTCCTATGACAGACCGGCTCTTTTCATACGCGGCGGCCGATCGGAGTACATCGCAGATACCGACCTGCCATCCATCAAAGCGATATTCACGCGGGCTGAACTCGTGACAATCGCTCGCGCCGGGCACTGGCTTCACGCCGAGGCGACGGATGAATTTCTTCAGATTCTGACCGATTTTCTAACCAAGCCCTAATTGGTGACAGGATCTAACTGCCGGAGTCATTGAACGGCGGCGTTTCTCGGCGTAAAGCCATCCGTTACAACTCCATACGGGTTCTTTTCACGAAAGCATCGACGAACGGCTCTGATCCGCCGAACCATAGACCGTCGTCCGACAGCGTGCTATGAGACAGCTACCTATCGAGCGAAGGAGGCATCCTCTCATGGCAAAGCGCAAAAGCATTCACATCGAAGGTATGGAGCATGGCGCGCCGATTCCTAACGGCGTGGTGATCGGCAATCTGATTTTCTCTTCAGCAATTTCCGGCAAGGACGCCAAAACCGGCGTTCTTTCCGATGATCCGGTGGAGCAAGCCTACGCCATGTTTCGCAATCTCAAATTATTCATGGAGAAGGCCGGCGGCACAACCGATGATATCGCGCATATGAAAGTTTATTTGAAAGAGGAAAAGTTTCGTGACGCCGTCAACAACGCATGGGTCGAGATGTTTCCCGATGAACACGACCGCCCCGCCCGGCACGCGCTCAAAGTCGAGTTGCGCGGCAATGTGTTGTTTCAAATCGAGGTGGTGGCCGTGCTATAAATCTATTTAGGCAGTCGCTCTTGCGAACTATGACAAGCGAGGAGGTTTTATGAGCATCGACGTTATCGATCTGGTGGATCTGGCCCATCAAGAAAAGCGGCGCAAGAACGTTTTCAACACGCCGCGGTTTCACGCCTGGATGCATTATTATAAGCCGGGACAGAAAGATGAAATGCATTGTCATAATGCCGATCAAACCTTTTATGTGATTGAGGGCGAATGCACCATGCGTTTTCCCGATGGCGGTCAAGTGGTTCTGAAGCCCGGGCAGGCGGCGCTGATCACGGGAGGATCGTTTTATCAGCTGGAGAACGCCGGCTCCGAGCCGATGATCATGATGGGTAATCGCTCGGGACCGGCCGAAAAAATCCAGATCATCAGCTACGAGACGCGTAAAGATATTCGCCAGCAAGTTCAAGCCGATTTCAATCCGTGAAATCTTTCATAGAGGGCGGCCGCGCTGCCATGCGTTGCCGCCCTTGAGCCCGGCTCTCCTGCTTCGGCCTCAGCCGCTCGTTCATCAACGAGCAAGAGCAGCACATTAGTTTTTTTTCTGACTTCCGGTCAACCTTAGGCCTGCGGCCTAGCAGACAGCACAAGCGATTCTTCGAATTTCACAGACTGTATCTAGCGGCCTCTAAAATTGTTTGTATTTAACGTGACGGCGGTCTAGAGAGTAGGGTTGCTGCTCGGCGATTGAACGGACAACGATGCCGCTACGGACTAAACTAACCGATCAGATACATCAGATCAGACAGACCGATTCGCTGTTATGGCTGGTTGCGCTAGGTCACACCTTTACGCACTGGTGTCCCGCGACCTTTTATCTGCTCCTGCCGTATCTGGTTCAAGAGTTAGGGTTGACCTATAGCCAAGCCGGTTTTCTTGTTACCATTCGGGCAGTCGCCAACCTGCTCGTCAATGTTCCAGCAGGCATACTCGTCGATATTATCGGTCGCAAAGCTTTGCTGATGGGATTGGCGCTGCTTGCCACTGGGGTCCCTTATTTCTTAGTTGGCTTAAGTCATAGCTTTTTCTGGGTAGCGGTCTTCATGGCTTTTGTCGGCGTGGGCAATTATCTCTGGCATCCGGCGGCAATTTCCACAATTTCCGAAAGGTATCCCAGCAAACGGGGCTTTGCCATCGCAATCCACGCCATTGGCCCTAACATCGGTGAAAGTATCGCGCCGCTACTCGTCGGCGTGCTGCTCCTGACTTTATCCTGGCGCTCGGTTCTGTTCGTAAATCTCATTCCAGGCATCGTCATCGCTTTAATTCTTTGGAAATTTCTCTTCGGCCGGCTGCAGACGCGCGCGCAGGCCAAGAAAGCTCTGCCGTTGAAAGAGTATCTGGCCGGCATGAAAAAAATGGCGCAGAACCCCAGCATCCTGCTGCTGGTACTCGTGGCCGGCATGCGCTCCATGACCCAGCAGGGATTGCATACGTTCTTGCCCATCTATCTGACGCACGACCTCGGCCTGTCGAGCGCAATGGCAGGACTCTATCTGTCCATCACTCAAACCGCCGGCATGATAGGCACGCCCATCGCCGGCGGTATCTCGGATCGCAGTGGTAGAAAACGGGTCCTCACCGCCGGACTGTTTTCAACCAGCATTGTGCTCTTTGTTCTGGCTTACTTCCAAATGACCTGGCTATTCATCACAGGTCTGGCGATTCTTGGTTTCTTCCTGTATGCGGTCCGGCCTGTAATCTGGGCTTGGGTACTCGATCTCAGCCCCAAGGAGCTGGGAGGGAGCATGGTCAGTTTCTTTTCCAGTTCACAGTCGTTGCTAAGTTCGCTCTCCCCGCTCATCTGCGGATTTATCGCCGACCGATGGGGCATTCTCACCGCGTTCTACTTCCTCGCAGGCACAGTCCTCTTAGCGAACCTTGTCGTTCTTGCTATAAGAGAACCGCAACCAGAAGCGCCGGCTCTGGTTGAAGAGCTAGCCTGACAACCAGTGAAGAGATGAGAACTCGTTCTTGACAAGTAAAACAAAAATCTACTATGAATTGCTGCTCGCGCCACCGTTCGCAAACTTCAGCTCGTACGACTATTATGGTTAATCATGGATGCCGGTTCTCGGGCACCGGCCGGTTTAATTTCATCTGATTCAAACAGGGTTGATTAGACGGGGGATATGAATGGTCGAACCTCTTAATTTGGGCGACAACAAAACCTTGGTAGAGACTCACTTTGGACTTCACGACATGCCTTTTGGCGTCGCTCCAGACCCCCGCTTCTTCTTCCAAAACTATCATTATACCGAAGCATTAGACGTACTCGCAGACGGGATTAAAGCAAAAAAAGGGTTATTGGTCGTGACCGGTGAAGTTGGAACCGGGAAGACCATCCTGTTGCGCAAACTGATGCGCCACCTTGAAGCAACTACGCGGTTTGTCTTTGTTTCCACAAGTCATGTTACCAGCGATGGATTGATCGAATTAATCGTCGAGGATCTGGGTCTCGCGACTCAAGGTAAGACGCGGTTCGAGATAGAGCAGGCGCTCAAGGATTATTTGCTGCAGCAGAATAGAGAAGCGAAAACCGTGGCCCTCCTAATCGATGAAGCGCAAAAGGTAACCGACGGGGCACTGGAAAGCCTGTGCGATCTTTCGAATTTAGAAACAGAGCAGGAGAAACTGCTTCAAATCGTCCTGGTGGGACAACCTGAACTGATCGTCAAATTGCGCAAGCCGGCGCTGCAAAGAATCAAACAAAGAATTGCAATCCATTACCAAACCCGCACATTAGCGTTAGCCAGTGAAGTGGAGCATTACATTCGCCATCGCCTCCGCGCGGCCGGCTACGAAGGTCCGGAAATCTTCAATCAAAAAGCGCTTGAGGCCATTTGGTCTTATTCCTCAGGAACGCCCCGTTTAATCAACACGCTGTGCGACAACGCGCTAGCCATGGCATCGAGAGCCGGGCGGAAGAGAGTTTCCGCTTACGTGATTGTCAAAGTAGCGGCAAAGCTCATGTTGGACCGGCCAGCCGATGGTCGAACAAACAGGGCATCTAATAATGGTATTCGCAGTAATGGTTTTGCCAGACCTACGGCTCGGGAGTTCGGCGCGCACACTTCTCAAGCGGCCCAGCAAGCCGCTGAATCATTGGATACTTTCATCAACCGACGGTCGAACCATGTGATGGCACCGGTGAGCGCTATCAAGGAACGCACCGTAGCATCGCAGTTTTTCGACTTCATGGCTCGAGCAGCTACCGAAGGTATAGGACCGATGGCAAAGCTGATCGTCGATGATCAGATTGCCGATCTCGGCGAGTCTCGCGATAGCTTTCCGCAAAGGAAGCTCGCTGAGCTTATCGAGCGAGTCAGCCGCGAAATTTTCAACGACACCATGAGAGCTCGTTTTTTGGATAAGATGGAGCAGGCGGTCCGCGCGCTTCAGACAATGCGATCTTTCTAGCTTAGAAAGCATTGGGTTTATTTAAAGGAGAAGATGAATTTATGGCTGCAGAATTAGGTGTCAGTTTGAAATGGAAGATCGGCGGAGTTTATACGGCGGTCATGTTTATCTTGGGACTCCTTTTGATAGCGGCACTCTATCAGCTAGCGAGAACAGCGATGCGAGAGCAACTCGACAAGCGCGCTCTCGCCATCGCGACCAATTTCAGCGATGCCGCTGCCGGTCATATAGTCAGTAAGAATCAGCTCGCGCTTCATGCGTTGGCTGCGAAATACACTCTTTTCGAAGGAGTGGCCTATCTTTACATCAATGATGCGCGCGGCGAAGTCATTGCCCAAACGCTGGGTTCTTTTCCGCAGCAACTGCGCCAAGGAGCTAGCGCCGGAAGTCCACGTGAAGCACAGCGCCGGACTTTGTCGCTACAGGAAAAAACCGTCTATGAGACAAGCGTTCCAGTTCTCGACGGACAGGCGGGAACTGCCCATGTGGGGTTCTGGAGCGAGGCAGTGGACAAGGAAGTACAAAGCTTTATCTGGCCTATGATCGGCGTCATTGCGCTCGTTCCGATTGTCGGCGCGGCGCTCTCTTTTGTCATCGCAAACTGGATTGTTCGACCGATTATCGGTCTAACAGAAGTGGCCGATAAGGTAACCAAAGGCGATCTCGAAATGTCGATCGGCAACTGTGTCGTCTCGCGCGACGAAATCGGTGAATTGGCGCGTTCTCTTGAACGGATGCGCTCGAGCCTGAGAGCCGCGATGCTGCGCTTGAACCGGGAGACCACATGATTTTCTCAAACTCCAATGGGAGGATGAATATGCATTACTCGAAGAAATATAGCCCGCTACGATTACTGATTTTCGTTATCGTCGCGCTGTTCTCACCTGCGGGAGCTTACAGCGCTGACACGCCGGAGCGACCCCTCGAGAAGCTTACCATCGCGTACAGCTCTGTTTCAGGCAACATGGCGCCTTTATGGATAACCCACGATCGCGGCTTCTTTCGCAAAAACGGTCTCGACGTGCAAATCGTCTTCATCGAAAGTGGCAGCACCGCAGTGCAGAGCTTGAGCAATAAAGATGTGGCATTCGCGCAGATGGCCGGAGCTGGCGTGCTGCAGAGCCGCCTCAGAGGATCCGACGTGGTCATGATAGCCGGTTTTTTGAACACTCTCGATTATCAACTGATGGTTGAGAAAAGCATCACCAGACCCGAACAACTCAAAGGCAAAACTATGGCGGTAAGCCGGTTTGGTTCTTCCTCGGATTTCGCCACCCGTTATGCACTCGAAAAATTCGGCCTGGTGCCGGAAAAAGATGTTCCGATCCTGGAAATTGGGTCTCAGCCGGCGCGATTCGCCGCGCTCGAGTCCGGCAAAATCCAAGCGGCGATGATCGCCGTGCCCTTAACCGTCAGAGCCAAAGCCCTCGGCTTCCATGCTCTCGCCGATCTCCAAATGCTCGGTCTGGAATATCAACATACCGGCTTGGTGACGACCCAGGCTCTGATCAAATCCCGCCCGGACGTTGTTCGTAATGTGATGAAAGCTTACGTGGAAGGAATTCACTACTACAAAACCAATCGCCCTGAATCGATCGCTATTTTAGCGAAGTACTTAAAGACCAATGACTCGGAACTGCTGAACGAAGTCTATACCGACTTAGGCCTGACGCTCACACCGCAGAAACCTTATCCAACCCTACGGGGCATCGACATTATGCTGCGCGAACTGGCGGGGAGAGATGCAAAAGCCAAAACAGCTCGGCCGGAGGAGTTTGTCGATCTGACGTTCATCAAAGAGCTGGATAGCTCCGGCTATATCGATCGTCTTTATAAAACCCAGCCGGTTGTGGCCAAGCGTCAGGAGCCGCCTGCCACCGCACCGGCCACTACCAGCGCCAAAGCGCCGGCGCAGCCGAAAGCCGCGCCGCCTCCAGCGAAGGTCGCCACGGCAAAGCCGGCTGCTGCTGTAGATGCTCCCAGTGAGGGTTCGCAAGAATACACCGTGGTTTCCGGAGACACTCTGAGCCACCTGGCACAGCGTTTTTACGGAGATCATTACAGGTGGAACAAAATCTTTGAGGCGAACAAGGCGACGATGAAAAATCCCAATTTTTTATTCATCGGGCAAAAGATATTTATTCCCTCGTGATTTGAAGTGAGTTTTCGAATACTGCATGTCGTTTTGAGACTCACGGCGGAGCAAGATTGGGTGAGCGCGATAACAGTGCTGCTGCCTTAACAAACGATAACAGGCGCCATGGTTTGAAGACGGAGGAGTGAAGCGATGGCTCAGATCAAGCATATTGCTATACGGACTCGCGATGTCGATCAAACCGCTGCTTTTTACAAGGATGCGTTCGGTCTTACTCAGGTGGGGATGGGGAAAAATGGCGTCTACCTAACTGACGGCCATCTCAATATCGCAATTCTGAAATATCAGCAGGGCAAAGATGGCGAGCCTTTAAGATTGGGCGTCGATCATGTTGGTTTCCAAGTCGAAGATATTGATAGCGCTTTAGCCCAAATCGAATCGGTGCACGGAACGAGAGTGACTGAACAAATCGAAGTTAGCCCCAAAGACGCCTCAGAGCGGCAGTCCTATTATGAAATCAAATGCGTCGGTCCGGACGAACAGGTGATCGACATCTCCACGATCGGCTGGGTCGGCGCGAAATAGCGAGACAGGTTTTGCAAGGTGCCAGCACCACCGCGTTTATCCCGGTTCAATAGGAAAACACCTCGAGTCGCGATCAAGTTACCAGCTCAAATATCGTCCTTGCCGCACCACACTAATTGCTGAGCAGTCGAATACCCCACCAAGCGCAGGGCCAAAGCGAGGCTGCAGGTAATCCGCTCGCCGTGAGTTTTTCTGC
>JAICEJ010000099.1 GCA_025924215.1 Candidatus Binatia bacterium | reverse complement strand
GGCGAGTGCGGCGCTTGCACCGTGATTTACAACGGCAAGCCGATCAACTCGTGCGTGACCATGGCTGCCGACGCCAATGGCGCTGAGATCATCACTATCGAGGGATTAGCTGACGGCGATAAATTACATCCTGTGCAGCAGGCGTTCATCGACACCGGCGCGGTGCAGTGCGGCTACTGCACGCCGGGCTATATTATGTCGGTGAAAGCGCTCCTCGATCGCACTACGAAACCCACGGCGGCGGACATAGAAGAGGCGGTCTCCGGCAACATCTGCCGATGCACGGGCTACAACAAGATCGTCGATGCGATCCATCTCGCCGCGCAAAAGCTCCAGGTGAGATGAACCGAAAAGAAAGATCTTCCCGCCAAGACGCAAAGACGCGAAATATGGCATCCGATTTTTACCTTTGCGCCTTAGCGGCTTGCGGGAAAATTTCCTAATCCGATAAGGAGACCATCGTATGGCTAAAGCTGAATTCAAAGTTGTTGGCACAAGTCCAGCCAGATTGGGCGGCGTCGAGCGCGTGGTCGGCAAGGGTGTTTACGGCATCGATTTGATGCTGAAGGATCAATTGCACGGCGCCATCCTGCGCAGTCAACACGCCCATGCCAAAATCGTCAGCATTGACACCAGCGAAGCGAAGAAGGTCGCCGGCGTTCATGCCGTCGTCACTGCCGCCGATGCGCCGAACGTGCGTTATGGGCGCAGCTACATGGATCGCCACATTCTGGCCCGGGATAAAGTGCGTTTTATGGGCGACCCTGTCGCCGCGGTCGCCGCCGAATCACCTGCGATTGCCAAACAAGCCCTTAAGAAAATAAAAGTCGTTTACCAGCCTCTGCCGGTGGCACTCGATCCCGAAGAGGCCACCAAACCAAATGCGCCGACCTTGCACGAAGACATGCCGCTGCCGAAAACCATTGCCGCAGACGCGGGCCTTAAAAATATTTGCGGCCACACCGTTGTTCATGTTGGCGATGCGGAAAAAGCGATGGCCGAAGCGGATATTGTGGTCGACGAAGTCTACGAGACCAAGATGATCCATCCGCAGTATCTGGAGCCGCGCATCGCCGCGGCGCAGATGGAACCGAACGGCCGCCTCACGGTCTGGGCTAATGCCCAGGCGCCGTTCCCGGTGCGCCAGGAGGTTGCGAAAACGCTCGGGCTCTCGCTCAACAACGTGCGGGTAATCTCCGCAGGCTTGGGGGGCGGCTTCGGCGGCAAAGGCAGCGGCATAACCTCGGGTGCCGCGGTCGAGCCGATCTGCGGCCTGCTAGCCATCAAAGCCAAGCGGCCGGTGATGATTGTTCTCGACAAAGCCGAAGAAACGATCTCGACCACGATTCGCTCCGGCGCCAAGATGTACATCAAGACCGGCGTGAAAAAAGACGGCACCATTGTCGCCCGCACCGGCAAGGTATTTTACGACGCGGGTGGCTACTCGGGCTTCGGTGTGCAGGCCGGCGGTCGCTGCACCAACATGCTCGGTGGTTGGTATTTGATGCCCAACTGCCATATCGACGGCTATTCCGTTTACACCAACAAACAGGTCTGCGGCCCGGTGCGCGGCCCCGGCGGCCCGCAGGCGGCTTTTGCCGTCGAATCGCACATGGACTCCATCGCCGCCAAGCTCGGCATGGATCCAACGGAATTCCGCCTTAAGAATATTCCTAAAGCCGGCGACAAGATCGTCGGCGTGCCCAAGCTGCGCGATGTTTCGCTCGGTGAAACTATCCGCATTGCCAAGGAAAAGATCGGCTGGGGCAAAGTGAAGCTGGAAAAGAACCAGGGCATCGGCCTCGCCACCGGCTCATGGATCGAGAGCGCCGGTCCGGGCGGCGGCGCCATCGTGAAAGTCAACGAAGATGGCTCCGTGACGGTGCATATCGGCAAAATCGACATGGGCACCATTCCCGGGTTTGGTATTCCGATGATCGTAGCCGAAGAGCTAGGCATTCCAGTAAGCGATGTCACCGTAGTCAATGTCGACACCGACGCCAGCCCGTGGGATGCCGGCACGGTCGGCAGCCGCGGCATTCTGGTTTCCGGCACTGCCTCTAGACTCGCGGCCATCGACGCGCGCAACCAGCTTTTCAAAATGGCCGCCCGCCAGCTCGAGGCGAGTCCGGACGATCTGGAGATCGTCGACAAGCAGATCCAGGTCAAAGGCACGCCCGCGAAAGCGGTAGCGCTAGCGACCGTTGCGACCAATGCGCACAACGTCATCGGCGAAGTGATTGGCCGCGGCTACTGCGACAACCTCGAATTGATGGCTGAAGAAAAAGCCCACGGCAGCTCGCAGCCTTTCACCGCACATGCCTGCATCGTCGAGGTGAGTCCGGACACCGGCAACGTGAAGATTGTCAAATACGTGGCTGTCCACGACATCGGCCAACCGATCCATCAAGCCGCCGTCGAAGGTCAAATCGAAGGAGCCACCGCCATGAGTATCGGCCAGGCCCTCTGCGAACAAGTCGTGTTCGACAACAACGGGAGAACGTTGAATCCTTCGTTTGTGGATTACTTGATGCCGACGATCAACATGATGCCACGCATCGAAACGACTCTGGTGCCCGGCTATCCAGGGGCCGGTCCCTACGGCGCGAAAGGCGCCGGCGAAATCGCCTGTGTCCCGCCGATGGCCTGCATCGCCAACGCGATCTTCAACGCCACCGGCGTGCGCATCTACAAGTTGCCGCTGAGTCCTGAGAACGTTTTGCGGGGATTGAAAGCCGCCGGCAAAACATAAGCTGCGGTAATGATGTGACACACGTTTAGATCACTACAGTTCACATCAGAGTGATCTCAGTCCGTAGACGACGTGCTGCGGTTGAGATACTGAGAGCCCCGCTGCGTGGGCGATAGCAAATCATCCACCGGCAGCCGACGATCCGTAGGATGCCTTGAAATTGGACATCCGATTTGGAGGGTACTTAATTTCTGATCTGCAAGATGACTTCGGTTTCGACCGGTGCTTCGTTGGCGAGAGAGGCAACTCCCACCGCGGCGCGGGCGTGTTGTCCTCGTTCTCCCCAAATCTCGATGAACAGATCGGACGCGCCATTCACCACTTGAGGCATCTTGGTAAAACCTGGAGCAACATTTACAAAGCCGAGTAGTTTGACAAAGCGCTCCACCCGATCGAGATCGCCCAGCGCCGACTTGATGATTGCCAGATGATTTAGGGCGCAATGACGCGCCATCTGGTAGGCTTGTTCCAAAGTTACTTGTTCGCCTACTTTACCGGCGTATAGGTGCGGCTGGCCATTGAGCCTGCCGGTGTTGCCGCCGACGAACAAGAGATTACCGACTTGAACGCAGGGAATGTAATGAGCCGCCGGTACCGGCGGCGCTGGCACTTCGATGCCAAGTTCTGCTAACTTCCTCTCAATCTCCATAATCATCTCCTCCTGCAAGTATGGCAGCGATTCTATGCGAGAAACCAGCTGAACAACAAGCATCAAGTCGATCTTGTATAGCAGGAGAGCCGATTTCGAATGCTTGAATGGAGGTTTAGCAAGAGTGCATAAGATTAATGTTCTTCTAAGTTTTTCTTCTATCTCATCCCAACCATCGCTTGTTAAGAATCTAGCAGCGCGGTCGATCAAGAATCAGCCGGCAGACCACGCCCGGACGGCATAGGATAGCCTTGACGCAGTGATCTCAGTTTCACGCCTTGCGCATACAAGAACGTTTCCTGCTTAGGATCTATTGATCCGCCGCCGGTTTGGCCAAGCTCGATTCGACGTAGCCAGGCTGCTTGCCTCGTTTTGACTCTACCTTTATCCAGCCTTTGTCTTCTTCGACGACGTTGATAATCGTCCCTTTTGAAACCTCGGCAACCACCGGATAATGAAGCCCGGGTCCGCTATGGAGCCGGGTATTTGCCAGTATTTCATACTTTCCGCCGACTGTTGGATCGCCGGTTGCGATCTCTTCGCCTTCACCCGGTTTGACGGAAGCCATTTCGATGAAGCCTGGAATGTTGCCTTTCTTTGATACGATCAGCACCCAGTCTCCATCTCTGCCGACCACGTGAACCTTCGCTCGAGGCGGCACTTCGCCAGTGGTTCTGAATTGCGGGCCGGGCCCGGTCCGGACTTTTGTGCTTGCAACGGTGATGTATGGGCGGAGCTGTTTATTGATATCCGGGAGATCGTCAGGTTTAGCGAGCTCCTCGCCGTTTCTGCAGCCGAAGACAGTTAGACAGACCATTGCGAACGACCATAAGACGATGTTGCTTCTTATCACGCTCATCGTGCTCCTCCGTTTTTTTGGTGAATGATTATAACACGTTTTCGATCGAGTGACCGATTAGTTGGCGCAGAAGACTCTAGATAGCAGTGCTAATGTATTTCTTTCCAAACCTTGGCAAGGCTTTCACCATAGACTGATAAATCCCATTCGCAGAAATAGCCGAATGGGGTGATTCGAACGTGATAGCCGCTGTGGTTGAGCCGGTCTCCGATACTCTGGATAAGCGGCTCGGCGAAGCCCGGATCTGCAGTGTCGCCGCCGAGATGAGTAAATGAATGGAGAACAATGTTTCTCAGATCCCGTTTGTTTGCCAGCCATTTGATATGCTTGACCGCTTTGCGCCTGATCAAGTCGAGATGTTGCTCCGTGGTATCGGCCGCTTCGGCTTGGACGAAAATAACTACTCCATCGGTTATTTCTTCTTCGGCTTCGAGATCCGGAACTTCGGGGAGGGTTTTAGAGTGAGTTTTCCAACGGAACCGTTTCGCTTGGAAACATAGAAGTCTCATGACGGACCCGTTTATCAATAGTAGTCTAAAAAGTTTTGTAGGACTTTCTTGCCTTCCTCGGCAAGTATCGATTCGGGATGAAACTGGACGCCTTCGACCGGCATTTTTTTGTGCCGTACCGCCATGATAACGCCGTCCGCAGTCTGTGCGCTTACGGTTAAATCGTCCGGTAGCTTCTGTCGATCAATTACCAATGAGTGATAACGCATTGCGGCAAACGGGTTTTTAACGCCGCGGAAAATGGTTTGCGAATCATGAGCTACTTCCGAGAGCTTGCCATGCATGATCGCCGGCGCTCGGACGATCTCACCGCCAAAAGCCGATCCGATCGCCTGGTGGCCAAGGCAAACGCCTAATGTTGGGATTCGTGCGCTGAAGTGGCGGATTACGGCACAGGAAATCCCTGCTTCTCTAGGCGTGCAGGGGCCGGGAGAAATGACGATCTTCTCTGGCCCTAGCTCAGCTATTTGGTCCAAACTGATTTTATCGTTCAGATAAACTTTTACATCCGCTCCGAGCTCGCCCAGGTAGTGGTACAGGTTGTAGGTAAATGAATCGTAATTGTCGATAAGCAGGATCATGCCTTGCTCCACTGTTCGGCGAGTTCCACAGCGCGAAACATCGCCCGCGCCTTATTCAGAGTCTCCTGATACTCCATGTCTGGATCGGAGTCGGCGACAATTCCAGCTCCCGCGTTGATGAATACTTTGCTGCCTTTCATCACAATCGTCCGAATGACGATGCAGGTATCCAGGTTGCCGTTATAGCCGAAGTATCCGATGGCGCCTGCATATAATCCGCGTCTCTCGGGCTCCAGCTCGCTAATGATCTGCATCGCGCGAATCTTGGGCGCTCCAGAAACCGTTCCCGCAGGGAAGGCCGAGACAAATAGATCAAATGAGCTTTTATTAGCATCGAGCTTGCCGCGCACGTTGGAAACGATGTGAATGACATGAGAGTAGCGTTCGATGCCCATGAGCTCGTTGACTTCGACAGTGCCGATCTCCGCGACGCGCCCGACGTCGTTTCGTCCCAGATCGACCAACATGATGTGCTCAGCGCGTTCTTTAGGGTCGCCAAGCAGGTCGGCTTCAAGCGTCTGTTCTTCTTCCGGTGTGGCACCGCGCGGCCGGGTTCCGGCAATCGGCCGGAGCTCAATGGTATCGCCGGTTAGTCGCACCATCGTTTCAGGCGACGAGCCGATGATCCGTAAATCCTCGAGCTCGAGATAGAACATGTACGGCGAAGGATTGATAAAGCGCAGAGCCCGATAGATTTCAAAGGCATCCGCAACCGTCTGAGTTTCGAGCCTCTGACATAGGACGGTTTGAATGATATCGCCCGCCTGGATGTATTCCTTGGCCTTGATAACCGCTTTCTGAAAACCGTCGCGGTTAAGGTTGGAGTGAAACTGCTTCTGCGCTTTGCCATCGCTCAACTCACGAGGTTCGATTCCACGTGGTTTCTTCTGCAGCGAGGAGATAATTTTGCGGATTCTCTCGCTCGCTTCATCATAGGCGGTTCGCAGATCAGTTCCTGTTTCTAAATGGACATTGTCGATGATCTTGATGGTATGTTTCAAGTTATCGAAAGCGATGAGAGTTTGAACGAACAGAAAGAAAATATCCGGCGCATCGAACGGAGGGTGTTTGGTGTTGGCAATCCCGTGAAATTGCTCGACCGCATCGTAGGCGACATAACCCAGGGCGCCACCGAAAAAGGGCGGGACACCGGGCACTGGAACCGGTCGATAATTCCCCACGAGCTGTTTCAGAGTATCGAGGGGCATTTCGGAGTCTAGTTTTCTTCTCTTACCGTCTTGGACGATTTCGATCTGCTTGCCTCGGCTTTTAAAAACAAGCCGGGGTCGGCTTCCCAAAAAAGAGTAACGCGCCCAACGTTCGCTACCTTCAACACTTTCGAGTAGAAAAGCGTAGCGATCTCGTTCGAGGCGCTTAAAGAATGAGAGCGGCGTTTCCAAGTCCATGAGCAGTTCCTGATAGACCGGAATCAGATTGCCTTGCTCCGCCAACCGGCAGAATTCTTCAAACGTCGGGTGAATCATAGGCTCACAAACAAAAAGGGCCATAAGCTAACCGCCTACGGCCCTCCTCAATGTTAGTAAACTGACTGGAACTAGCCACAGGCCGATCGGAGCGACTGCTGCCTGCGCCACCAGCTTTCAATCAAGACGGCAAATTCCGACCGCTCAGTCATGGCACGAGTGTGCCTTATTGTCTTATACCGGTCAAGACGAGTTGAGATGGAGGTTTGTGACTATCTGCATACAGCCCAGGATTCAGCGTTTCGGTAAATGCGGCTATCAAAGGCCGTTTTTGGCTTTCGTTGACAAGGTGCGGTTGGCGATATAGGTTAAAACGCTTTTTTGGAACGGCCATCCCAGTCTATTTTGACACAGACTGAGGCAGGAGGAGATATGGTTCGTCGGGAAAAATCTAACTACGTAATTCAATCCGTATCGCATGCCCTTGATGTCCTCGAGCAGTTCAACGGTAATGTTGATGAGATAGGCGTTACTGAGTTGAGCAAACGACTGAAGCTTCATAAGAACAACGTTTTTCGTCTGCTGGCCACGCTTGAGGCGCGCGGTTACATTGAACAGAACAAAGTCTCGGAAAATTATCGCCTCGGCCTCAAGTGTCTGCAGCTTGGGCAAACGTTCATACACCAGATGGGTTTGTTGTTACAGGCCCGCGCAACTCTTGAAGAGCTGGCGAAGTCAGCTAAAGAGAGTGCGTTTGTGGCGATTCGAAAAGGCGCAGGGATCGTGCCACTGGACTTTGTCGAGCCGGCGCGACCGGTGCGAGTTGTCTCCTTTCTAGGCTCGGTACTGCCGCCGCATTGCACCGCGGTAGGTAAGGTATACCTTGCTTTTGAGTCGGATGGAGGTGTGTCGCTTGGCGACCTTGACCCTTTGAAGCGTTACAACGATAAGACGATTACCGATACCAGAGGGCTGGCTCAGCAGGTCAAAGAAACCGGAGAGATCGGCTATGCCATCGACGACGGAGAGTTCATCAATGAGATCAGTTCGATCGCTGTCCCGGTCAGAGACTACACCAGGAGCCTGGTCGGCGCTCTGGCTATAGTGGGACCGAGTGATCGACTCACTCTGGAGAAGCTCCGAAACGATATCTCGCCTTTGATTCTTGATTCCGGACGCGATCTTTCAAGACGGTTGGGGTACGCCGGATGATTCGCTGATCCGCCCGTTGATTCATAAATACCAGTTCCTGTAGAGTCAACTTATTTACTCGATTCAGTTTGCGGCACTGGTTCGCCACACCTGGTGATGATTTACCATCGCCGGGATTAGTCAGGTCATCGGCTTCATTTAGATTCCAAAAAGTAGACAGAGCCGGAGGTCAATAAAGCGCTAATGCTTACGACGCTCGAAAAAATACTTTTCCTTCTGTTCTTGGCGGCATCGTTCTACTACGGGGGGCGAAGATTTTACGATGTTTATCGAAGCATCGCTCGAGGCAAGCCGGATGGCCGCTTCGATCAGCTACCTAAGCGGGTCATCGATGCTGTGGTGAATGTTGTTCTTCAGCGCTCCGTCTTTCGGACGCGGCCGTTGGTTTCTTTCTTTCACGCTCTGGTTTTCTACGGATTCGCTTTTTATTTTTTGGTCAATTTAGTCGATGTGATCGAGGGTTATGTAGCCTTGCACACCCGAAGCGGTTTGTGGAACGCATTTAATCTAACCGCCGATGTCCTAACCGCGGCTGTATTGATCGGTATCATTAGTTTGGTGATCCGGCGTTTCTTTGTCCGCCCTAAAGATTTCGACTTTCCCGCGAACGTGCCGGTTCGAGAGGGAGTACGCAAAGGCATTCGCCGCGATTCGGCGATTGTTTCGGCTTTTATACTTTTTCATGTGGGCAGTCGGCTGATGTATAAAGCCTCCCAGCTTGCCCTCGAAGGCCTGGACCCCTGGCAACCCGTGAGCACGGCATTTGCGGCGCTATTTTCCGGGATGACTCCAGGCGCGCTCGAGATTTTCCATCATTTCTTTTGGTGGGGCGCTTTAGGGTCGATCCTGGCTTTTATTCCGTACTTCCCGCGCACCAAACACATTCATTTATTCATGGCGCCGATCAATTTAGCGCTACAGAAAAAGAATCCGGGTGTGCTGCAGCCCATGGATTTTGAGAATGAGGAAGTGTTCGGCGCATCCAAATTGGAGGAGTTCGCGTGGCCGCGCCTGATGGATGCGTACAGCTGCATCATGTGTAACCGCTGTCAGGATGTCTGTCCCGCGACCAACACCGGCAAGGCGCTTAGTCCGGCAGCGATATTGATCAACGAACGATTCGAGCTAAACGATCTTTTCCCGAAGTTTGCTGCGGGGGCGGAGAGCCCACGCGCTTTACTCGATTTCGCTCTCAATGAAGAGGCTGCCTGGGCGTGCACCACCTGCAACGCTTGTATCGAGGTTTGTCCGGTGGGCAATGAGCAGATGCTGCACATTATCGACGTTAGGCGTGAACGCGTGTTGAGCGCCGCCGAATTTCCCAACGGTCTTAAAAACACATTCAATCAGATGGAAAAGGCCGGAAACCCATGGGGGATTGCTGCGGAGGAGCGGCTGGTCTGGGCGAAGGACTTGCCTTTCCCGGTGCCCACGGTTGATCAGAATCCCGATCCTGAAGTGCTTTATTGGGTTGGCTGCGCGGTCTCGTTCGATCCTCGCGCACAGAAGATCGCGCGCAACATGGCGGAAATTCTCCATTCCGCCGGTTTAAATTGGGCAGTACTAGGCAAGAATGAAAAGTGCACGGGCGATACCGCTCGGCGCACCGGCAACGAATATCTGTTTGCCCAAATGGCCGACGAGAACGTTGCGGCGTTAGATGCTGTCAACGCGAGAGTTGTCGTCACGACTTGTCCGCACTGTTTTCACACAATTGGCAACGAATACCCGCAGTTTGGCGGCAACTACATAGTAAGACATCACACCGAATTCATTAGCGAGTTGATCCGTAATGGCAAGCTCAAGATTGAGCCAAATTCTACTACCGCGGTAACTTATCACGACCCTTGCTATCTCGGCCGTCACAATGGAATCTTCGAGCAGCCTCGTTCGCTGATCGAGATGACAGGCGCCAATCTCATTGAGCCTGAACGGACTCGTAACAATAGTTTTTGTTGCGGTGCCGGTGGTGGACAGTTCTGGAAGGATGAGGAGAGAGGCAAAGAGCGGGTGAGTACCAATCGGTTTCGTGAGCTCAAGCAAACCGGCGCGCAAACTGTCGCGACCGGTTGTCCATTCTGTCTGCGAATGCTTACCGAGGAGACAGCTAAAGAAGACGGCAGCGGGCCGGAGGTGTTCGATATTGCAGAACTGGTCACAAAAAGAATTCGTAAATAGAGGACGGTCCAGGATCAAGTATGCTGGAGCTTTTTTATTGAGTTCAGTATTCTCACTAGTTCCAATCGCTTGCCAGGGACAACCCAGAGTGACCATTGAAACCACCAAAGGTGAGGTTAGCTTTCAGGTTGAGATCGCTGCCACGCCTGAAAAGCGCGAGGTTGGCCTGATGTATCGGCGCGAGCTACCGCCCAATCACGGAATGTTGTTTATTTTTCCAGGCGAGAAAATCAATTCGTTCTGGATGAAGAACACGCCGATTCCTCTCGACATGATTTTCATCAGCCACGATCGCAAAATCGTCGGCATCGTCCATGAAACCGTGCCATTTTCCTTAGATGGCCGTTCGGTATCGGTTCCGAGTCAGTACGTACTCGAAATTAACGGCGGACTTTCACGCCGCTACGGTTTTAAAGCTGGGGACGCGGTCAGGTTTGATGATGTCGCCACGGAAGCGGTGAGGGAATAGAACGGCGCCGAGCTGCGCCGTTCTATGAAAGATTAGATCTCGTTGAAGAAGTAATCTCGAACCGGGCTCAGCTTGTCCTCGTAAGAGTCTGGATACAAAAACCACATCGTTGCTGCCAAGCTACTGAATAGCGAATTGCCGTCCTGCGGCGTGAAGCAAGTGCCGATGATTTCGCGGTCTCCTCTCATCGCCAGGCTTTGTGTGACAATCACTGTTTGATTCAAAATACGGCCGAAGAGCCCGTGATCCCTGCCGAATGAGAAGACCGAGGCCGACGATTTTTTGTGCGTCATGGCGACCCGGCCGTTGGCCTGGAGTCGGCGCATCAGTTGATCTTTGTCGATGCCACGCCGCAACTTGAGATCGAAGTGAATGGTGTGCATATACTGCGTGTTTAGCTTGAGAGCCGAGGAATAGATATTCAGGTCCATGCCCAGGGTCTTGAACAAATAATGCGCGTCTCGGCCTTGATGAGTCCCGAACTCGGTATCATCGTGCTTGCCTGCTTCTGGCGCCGGGATGAAATCCCCTTCCTGACTGATGTCATTAGCACGACGCATACAGACAAAACGGCTCTCTTCCAAATTATCTTCCTTCTCCGGTCCTAATGCGATGGTGTCGATGAGGACGGCTAAGTTGTGAGTATTGCAGCTTACAACCTGGATGAACTGGTCTTCACCCTTGATCAAAGCCTTATCGTTGATCCCACGCGCATACATCTTGCCGAATCCGTACTCACTGCCTTGAGCGATGAAACCGCGCCCGTTGTCAGCGTACCGATTGTAAAGCTTCTCTTTGTTGTCGTTGCCGACCGGTGTGCAGTCGATAATTACGCTGGCGCGCTCGATGGCTTCCTCAGCTTCATAGGTCGGGGTCATACCCATCTCGACGAATTTTTGTCGCCGTTCTTTATCGACGCAAAGTTTCGCGCCTCGATTGCACAGGACCATGACCTTCGAACGGTCGGTGAGAAGCGGCGTCCGCTTGTGAAAAGTTACTTCATCTACACCGAACTGCTCCTTGAAGGTGCAGAGAATTCCGATCAGGGGTTCGCCGATAGTTCCGGTGCCGACCACATGAACGATTTTTTTCTGTGCCATTTGTCCTCGCGTAGAGCTTTGATGGAGCGGATTCTATCCCATACCGGTGGAACGATCAACCAAGTAGTTCAGGCCGCTTTTTGACAGAGTGGGTCAGTTCAATGCGTGGACAACTGTCTTTAAAGCGCGGGTTCGAGGTGGTACAAGTCTTCTAGGGAGATCTAACATGGCAAATGAGATGGTTCCTGCGAAATCGTTTCTTGGGCAGAATTTTGGTATCGATTCTAAAGATCTAGACAAAGTTCTTGCGACTGCGCTTGCAAAGAAAGCCGACTATGCAGACCTTTATTTTGAATACCGCAAGAACGAAGGAATCAGTCTGGAGGAGGGACTGGTCAAAAATTGTTCTCAGTCATCTTCCAACGGTGTCGGTGTCAGGGTCCTCTCCGAGGCCAAGACCGGCTATGCCTTTACCGATGATATCACGATTGAAAAACTTGAAGTGGCGGCGCGCACGGCGCAGTATATCGCGCAAAACCCATCATCTCAGGTCCCGGCCCCGATCAACCAGCCTCAGGTCTCCGCTCATGATCTTTACCCAATCAAGACCTCTGTGACTGCTATTCCTCTCGACGCGAAAATTTCCTTACTGTACGAGATCGACAAGTTCGCCCGTAGCTTGGATTCGCGCGTGAAGAACGTCTTTGTTTCATTAGGAAGCGAAGAAAAAGTC
>JAICEJ010000098.1 GCA_025924215.1 Candidatus Binatia bacterium | reverse complement strand
CGTTGTGAAATCTCTCCTGCGACCTGCCAGAGATTGGCTGTCTGACCCGAGCCCGTCGGGCATTCTACCTTGTAGCCGTCGCCGAGAAAGAAATGAAATTTCTGCAGCGATTCAATAAGCAGGAAATTGACTGGAAACCAGATCGGCCCGCGCCAGTTGGAATTGCCGCCGAAAAGACCGGTGCTCGATTCTGCTGGCTCGTAATCGATCCGATACTCCATACCATTGACTTTGAGCGTATACGGGTGGTCGCGGTGGTACCGCGACAGCGCGCGGATGCCATAGGGAGACAAGAACTCATTCTCGTCGAGCATGTAGCGCAGCACGCGTGTTAGGCGATGACGGTTCACCAACGATAGAAAGCGTTGCGGGCCGTCGTCGGTGGATCTGGTTTCGATGTGTTCACTCAAGCCGGGGCGATTCTCGATGAACCATTGCATGCGTCTTTTGAAGCCCGGCAAAGCGTCCACGGTCCCCGGATCTAACGTTTCGACCGCGTAGAGTGGGATCAGTCCGACCATTGAGCGGACCTTCATTGGCAGACGCTCGCCGCTGGTCATGTTCAAGACATCGTAATAGAAACCGTCTTCGACGTTCCACAGTTTGATTCCGGCGCCGCCAAGATTGTTTATCGCCTCGCAAATATAAACGAAATGCTCGAAGAACTTACTCGCTACGTCTTCATAAACAGTATTCTCGCGCGCCAGTTCCAGCGCAATCGCCAGCATGTTGAGGCAGTACATGCCCATCCAGCTGGTTGCGTCCGATTGCTCGATATACCCGCCGGTCGGCAGTGGCGCGCTGCGATCGAATACGCCGATATTGTCGAGACCTAAAAAGCCTCCCTGGAAAATGTTTCTGCCCGCGGCATCTTTCCGGTTCACCCACCAGGTGAAATTCAACAGCAATTTTTGGAAAATTCGCTCGAGGAACTGACGGTCGCCCCCGCCGCGGCGCTTGGCCTCCATTTTGTACACCCGCCACGCTGCCCACGCATGCACCGGCGGGTTGACATCGCCGAAGGCCCATTCGTATGCCGGTAACTCACCGTTGGGATGCATGTACCATTCCCGAGTCATCAGCAGCAGTTGCTGCTTGGCGAAATCCGCATCGACCAAGGCAAGCGCAACGCAATGAAAGGCGAGATCCCAGGCGGCATACCACGGGTATTCCCACTTGTCCGGCATCGAAATCACGTCGGCATTGTAAAGATGCCGCCATTCCGAATTCCGGCCTTTGAGACGTTCGCGTGCAGGCTCGGGGCCGCCGGGGTCGCCTTTGAGCCAGCGGTCGACGTCGTAGTGATAAAATTGCTTGCTCCAAAGCAGACCGGCCAACGCCTGACGCATAATATTGCGGCGGTCCGGGCTGGTATTCTGTGGAATGACCGATCGATAGAACTCCGCCGCGTCGTCGCGGCGTTGCGCCACGACTTGATCGAACTTTCCATCGAGCGCCTCACTCGCCGTCGGCGAAAGATTGCTAAAACGGAGCCGAGCCGTGAAGCTTGCGCCTGGCTGCAATACCGCTGAATAATGCGCTGCCGCTTTGGTTCCCGAAGACTCGGGATTTACGCTGTTCAAAGCTTTGTGAATCAAGTAGTCGTTGATGCCGTCTTTTACGAAGCGAGCGGCATTCTCAGCATTGAACAAACGGCTGTGATTGGTTTCATTCTCGGTGAACAGCAACTCGGGATCGTTCTCACAGTAAAGCCAGCGTTTGCCGTAGTAATAGTGATTGAGATTGATAGCCGCGATTTCCGCGGTCGCATCGCGATGCAGGCGAGGCCTGCGCGCGTCGAGGCCCCACGCCCAGGTATTGCGAAACCAAATGCTTGGGAGTAGATGCAGCGGCGCAGACTCGGGTCCGCGGTTGATCGCCTGGATGCGAACTAAAATGTCATCAGGTGTCGCCTTGGCATATTCGATGAACACGTCGAAGTAGCGGTTTTCGTCGAAGGCTCCGGTATCGACGAGCTCGAATTCCATGTCTCGCTTGGTCCGCGTGCGGTTTTCCTCTACCAGTTGCGCATAGGGAAACTCGCGCTGCGGGTACTTGTAGAGAAACTTCATGTACGAGTGCGTCGGCGTCGAATCGAGATGAAAATAATATTCCTTGACGTCTTCGCCGTGATTGCCTTGATTGCCAGTCAGCCCAAAGAGCCGTTCCTTGAGAATCGGATCTTGGCCATTCCAAAGCGCCAAAGCGAAGCAGATATATTGATGGCGATCGGAGATGCCGCCGATACCGTCTTCGCCCCAGCGGTAGGCGCGGCTGCGCGCCTGATCGTGCGGCAGATATTCCCAGACGTTTCCATCCGGGCTGTAGTCCTCGCGTACCGTGCCCCACTGGCGGTCGGCTAAATAAGGTCCCCAGCGTTTCCAGTTCACCTTGCGCCGGCGATCCTCTTCGAGTCTTTCTTCTTCCTTGGTCACTTTACGTTCCTTGGCAGGTTGCCGGAGACGGGATTAAACGTGCAAGAATTCTGATTTCATTGTTCGCGCCCAAATCAAACATGCCTGAATTTGTGCTTTCCATTCTATTGCATCGTCTAGGATTTTTCATTCGTTAGCTCTAATCCGGCAATAGCTCACGTCACTAGTCGGTCAGACGCCAGCGAGTCCGGAAACCGCGGGCACGTGAACGTACAGGTTGTCTGCAGGCCCGGGCCATCGATAACATCACCCTGGGTGGCTTGGGAGTGGCCCTCAAGCACTGCCTCACGGTTGTAGGGCTCGCGGGGCGAGCCGGTCTGATAAACGTCGGATTAGGTTGGATGCTACTTGAAAGCCATTCGATCCGACAATGATCCAAAGAGCAGCGCATTGGACGCAACTGCAAAGCGCATGTTCGAGCATGGTCCCTGAGCATCCTGCGATTGATCGGCTATTTCTTGCATCTGAGAAGCGGCCACTGCGGAAGGTTATGGGAGTATGCTCAAACAATGGCCTCTTTGCCAATTGCGCGAGCAGAGTTGAATGCCGCGCGCTGTCATCAACTCTGAATTCGGTAAAACCTCAGAGGGTCCTTGGCGAGAAATTAATTGGCGCGAGCTCGACATCGATATTTTCTTGTCTCTGTATCTCGTAGAAACGTTCACGCAACGCATTAATATTCACTTTGGCCGGCACTGAAATGTTTGCTTCAAGTCGGAAGATCGGCGTGCCGCTGTCCGGAGCTGCATACGTCTTGGTCTCCATCGATTCGATGTTGACATCCAGAGCGCTCAACACGCCGCTCAACTGATAAACGATGCCTGGGTGGTCCATACACGACGCAGTCAGGCGATAGGGGAGATAAGATTCTGCGGTCTTGCGTTTGGACGGTGTTTTGATCGAAATCGTCAGAGCGGTCTGCACTTCGAGGGCTCGGTAATCATTGGCAATCTTAAAGAGGCTGCCGGGCTCTCCGGTGATCAGAAGGATTACGGCAAATTCGCCGCAGAAAACAGCCATCTTGCTATCTTCGATGTTGCAGCCGTGGCTCGAGATGAATTCCGAAAGCTTTTCGACGAGACCCACCTGATCGGGTCCGACCGCCGTCAATATAAGATGATCTTTTTCAGCCATAGACTCTCTGTTTAATCACGCCAAGAAAAAACCGTTAATGATGGCATCGTGCCACAGTTTCGCCACCGGCGTGGCAATGCCCTGCGGCAGTTCAGGCTCCGCGTGAGACCAGGTATGGACTCCCGCACCGATGGAGACGCAACGAACTTTCGGTGCGGGATTCAGCTTGGCAAACAGCGACAGTGCCTTGTCACAGCGGGACAAGGTGACGGTATCGTCGTCAATCCCGTGAAGCGAGAGGAAAGGCGGCACAGGTTTGACTCCGGGACCGGATAATTCTCGGGTGTAGCTCCAATACCGTTGCACGAGGCGCTCACTATCTTTGGCCGACAAATTCAACCGCGCCGCGGCGGCGCGAGCGGCGGCCTCCAGAGCCTTCACCGAATTTTTGTGCACGAAGTCTTCAGCTTTAAAGTTGGGCCGCTTCTTGCTTTTCTCCCAGCGTTCGAAGGTGAGCTCGATCAGCATCGGCAAGCCGATGTCTTTGTCTTTCATTCCTTCATAGAGGTACCGGGCTGTATCGCGCCAGGTGCGAAGCCGCAGCCGATTAAACGGGAACTCCCAGTTGTCGCCGCTGACCTGTGGGTACATGTAACCGAATGGAGAAGTGCCGTAACCGATGACGCCGACGACATTGGCGACCCGTTGCGTTGCCATCATGGCAAACGGCCCTCCGGTGGAATGGCCGTGGATATAGATCGAGAACTGGCCTTGCGGTAGATGGCGTCTGGCGGTTTCTTTGATGGCTTCCTCGAACGCCACTGGCCAAGCCGCCATGCGGTCATAAAACTCAGTCCCTTGTCTGGCCGAGAGCGAGATCAAAGTTCCGTAGCTTTCGCGCTTCGAACCATCTTGCACGATCTCGTATTGGTCTCTGGTTATGTTAGTTTCTTTACTCCACAGCGGCGTGCGTGCCGACCCATCTGAGCGCTCGACATCTCCGGGCCAGTCCCTGCTTGGATCGAGCAGGTAGAACCGGCCGGGAAAAGTCATGCTGGCGACTTTGATGCCGAATTTCTGCGCCAGTATCCGAGCGATGCCCTCGACCGATTTATAATCCGATACGCCGCCGTGAAGGAGGAAGACGCCGATACGATTGCCGTCGGGCCCGAATGGAATTCTCGTAGCATCGGAGGGCTCGTAAACGACCACCCCGATATCCCATGACATTTCCAAGGCATCAATGCGGAAGATGTCCTCGCGGACGTTTAACGAGATATCCGGCATCGCCGCGATCTGATGATGAAGCTTTAGAACTTCTTCACGGGAGACGGCGGACGCTGGTTCCCAGGTTGATCGGTTCGACATCGTGGAATGTTCTTCGAGACCCTGGTGAGTTTGACGAGTTTAAGACTATGCGAAAGCCAACAACCGTGTCAATGCAGAGCGGCGAAAACGTCGTGCAGCACGCGGCCGCTTGAGTTCTTTGGAGCAGGGAAACCAAGCAACCCCGAAATCGTTGGGGCGAAATCGATAATGCGGACATTTTGCAGCCGGCGCCCCGCGGCGATTCCCGGGCCTTGAAAGAGCATGAGAGTGCGCATCGAACTTTGCTCCGGACTGGCTCCATGGCTTCCGTAAGGTTCGACTTGCGTGATCACCGGCTCCGGAGTCGTCCGCGGATCAAAATCGTAGCCCGGGGCGAGCTCAATGTAGATGTCCCCGCCCGACGGACCGCCCATGCCCATTTCTGCGCCATGGATTTCGGCATCATATACGTTTTTGACCACCGGTTGGTCGCTATCGCGCACCTCGCTGAGCAGCTCACCTAGCTGGCGCGCGAGTTCTTTACGTTGTTCGGCAGCGACGATACCGTTCTTGCGATCGATCGAGTTGATCAGCAGGTAGCCATTGTTGATCGAAGGATAGAGAACTTTCGTTTTAGACAGATCGATCCGGCCTTGTGCATCGATTGCCAACAGCCCTTTCTGTTGTAGCAGCCGATTGATCGCGAACCGTTTATTTGCCCCTTGCATGCCGTGATCCGAAATCACCGCGACGATTGTGTCTGCCGGGCGATCGGCTAAGAAAAGACCCAAATGATCATCGGAGGTTTTATAAACCTGCTCCAAGAACGGGCGGAGCCGATCTGCGACCTCTTCACGGTAAGTCGAGAGCCCGGGGTCCAGATAGCCGCGCCAGAGGTGCTCGCTCTCATCCGGAAACGGGGTGTAGGCAAAGAACAGGTCCCAGGGAAGATGCGCCAATGCCCAGCGGTTGGTCTCCATAAGCTGATGCTGCGCGAACCTCACAGTTTCGAGATACCTCGCTTCCGCTCCGCCACTGCCGCCGCTGGGGATCGTTCGACCGAAGCTTCCCTGCTGATACAGAATGCTCGCGCCGTTGCCAATGAATGAACGTACCGTGTCTCCGGCGCCCTCCAGCGCATCTTCAGGAGTAACCATGGCACGGGCGGGTCGGGTGAAGTAAAGAAAAAAATCGCTGCCGTCGCCCCTGAGCTCGAACAGCCTGAAATAAACACTGGCGCTACGTTCGCCGGTGGTTTTGACTTCTACCGGGCCGCTCCAGAAGAGTTCCCCTGTGGCGCCGGCAGCGGCGCTTTTGATTTTCACTTCTATGTCTTCGGCGTTGCGGCTGCGGGTGAGAAGCAAGGTGTCGTAGCCAATCTGTTCGTCTGCCGGATCATCGACGAGCAGACCGAAAAATTTGGAAGCGGCGACGGCGAAACTGATTTCGAGCGCCGGCGCGTCGCTGGCCGGCAGCTTGTCCCAAGAAGCCGCCGGCTGCGGCTTGCTCAGCCGCGGTGTGACGATGCCATCCCGTCCGGTAATCGTGTCGTAGCCGTAGAGTCGGACGGTACCCTCCGAATTTTCTGCTGCAAAGGAGGGGATATGGGAGATCACTACCTTTTTGCCGGCGCGTCGGGCTGCGGCCCAGATGGGCTCCGCGAGCAGAGGCGCCGCCGAAAACCCAGCCATGCTGTCAAGAATCGTATACTCGGCGCGGGGCTCGCGCGGCACTCGATTGCCGCTAATGCCGGTAACGCGCGGTGGCGCGCCGGTCATCAGCGAGGCAAAGCCGGGCGCCGTCTTCGAGGGAAATCCGGGCCTCACATCATCGGCAAAAGCACCGCCGGCAATGAGCTTTGCCAGATTGGGCAGCTTTCCTTGGCGAGTCAATTCATCGACAAAGGTTGGAACCGTGCCGTCCCATGCAAGCACGATCGCTTTCGCGGTCTGGCCGTGAGTCGCGCCGGGAATGGCAGCGGCGAAGATGGCACACGCTAAGAATGCGATTTTCCGAAGACAATTACGCATCGAGATGACGAGAGTAGCCGATGTGAAAACAAGCTGTCAATTGATCCCTGCTAGGAGAGGCTGGCGGCCGGTTGCGGCTGCCGCGATTATCTCATAATCAATGCTGATACCTCCCGTGGGATGTTCATTCTTTACGGATGCCCAAGGAGTCCAGAAAGGCAATCGATGGCGAAAAAAATTCCTGCCGAGCTTGAAAAACACGGCCACTTGCGTGTCGACGATTACTATTGGTTGAAAGACCGGGATAATCCCGATGTGATTGCTTACCTGAAAGCCGAGAACGAGTATTCCGATCGTATCATGGCCCATACCAAGCCATTGGAGGAAAAGATCTTTGAAGAAATAAAATCCCGAATCGCCCAAACCGACATGTCGGTGCCCTACAAACGTGACGGTTATTTCTATTACACCCGCTACGAACAGGGGAAGGAGTATCCCATTTTCGCGCGCAGGAAAGGTTCGCTGGATCAGCCGGAAGAGATCATGCTCGATGCCAACGTGCTGGCGCAGGGCCATGAATTTTTTTCCATCGGCGGCTGGGCCCTCAGCGCCGATCAAAATCTGATGGCGTATGCGGTGGATACGCAAGGCCGAAGGATCTTTACGATCTACATCAAGAATCTCATGACCGGGGAACTGTTGCCGGACGTCATCCCCAACGTCACGGAAAATCTCACCTGGGCCGACGATAACTCGACGCTTTTTTATGCCAGGCAGGACCTAAAGACCTTGCGCGCTTATCAGATTTACCGCCACAGGCTTGGAACCTCCGCGGATACCGATCAGCTGGTGTTTGAGGAATCCGATGAAACCTATGTGGCCTATGTCTACAAGACTAAATCGAAAAAATATTTAATGATCGTTTCGGCACAAACGCTGAGCCAGGAATATCGTTATCTCGAGGCTCAAGATCCGTTTGGCGAATTCCAAATCTTTTTACCGCGGCAGCGCGAACACGAATATTCAATCGATCACTTTGCCGATCGCTTCCTGATACGCACCAATGATGAGGCGAAAAATTTTCGCCTCATGGTCACGCCGGTGGAAAAAATCGGCAAAGAGCATTGGCAAGAAATCGTTCCGAACCGGCAAGATGTCTATCTCGGCGACTTCGAGATTTTCAAAGACTATCTGGTTTTGGAGGAGCGTAATCGAGGTCTGACCCAGATCCGGGTGATACCCTGGTCGGGCGGACAAGGCTATTATCTTCCGTTCGATGAGCCGGCGTATCGCGCCAATATTGGAGTTAATCCGGAGTTTGACACAACCATCCTGCGCTACGAGTACACGTCGATGAAGACGCCGTTGTCGATTTATGATTATGACATGGTCACGCACGAACGGAAGTTGCTGAAACAAGAACAAGTGTTGGGCGGTTTCAACTCAAGTAATTATGATTCGGAGCGCCTGCATGCAACCGCTCCGGACGGCGTTGAGGTGCCGATTTCTCTGGTCTATCGCAAGGGATTGAGGCGAGACGGCGAGAATCCGCTGCTCCTCTACGGTTACGGCTCCTACGGCGCCAGCATCGATCCTGCATTTTCTTCGCCGCGCTTGAGCCTGATCGATCGCGGATTTATTTTTGCCATCGCCCACATCCGTGGCGGTCAAGAGTTGGAGCGGCAGTGGTATGATGACGGCAGGCTTTTGAAAAAGAAAAATACCTTTACCGACTTCATTGCTTGCGCCGAATATCTGATCCGCGAGAAATTCACCCGACCGGAAAAGCTGTTCGCCATGGGCCGCAGCGCGGGCGGCCTGCTGATGGGAGCAGTCGCCAACATGCGGCCAGATCTATTCAAGGGAATTGTTGCCGAGGTGCCATTTGTCGATGTGATCACAACGATGCTCGATCCTAGTATTCCGCTCACCACCGGAGAATACGACGAATGGGGCGATCCTAATCAAAAGGATGTTTATCAATACATGCTTTCGTACTCGCCGTACGACAATGTGGAGGCTAAGCAGTATCCCAACCTGTTAGCCACCGGCGGCTTACACGATTCCCAAGTGCAGTATTGGGAGCCGGCGAAATGGGTGGCCAAGCTCCGCGATCTCAAGACCGACAACAACCGGGTGCTGCTCAAAACCAATATGGAGGCCGGTCACGGCGGCTCGAGCGGCCGATTTCGGCGCCATCGCGAGACCGCGTTTTCCTATGCCTTTATCCTCGACCTTGTCGGCATGAAAGAATAGTCGCTTTGGCTCGATCAACCAGATGCCGCAGCGAAAGTGACCACTCTAAGCAAAAGCTGACCGCGCGAAACTAGCCTAGGCGCTCTCTTGTTCGTTGGCCGATGTCAGTGGGTCGAGTGATGTCTCTCTCGTGAGGTCAGCATGTTGGTATCTATCGAATCCGAATTCCGCAGCAGAGATGGATAGCTGCGGAGATCGATGGCGAGCGTGGAGGAGCGAAGGCACAGAAGCGAACAATTTCAATGCTGTCTATGGTGATTGGCCCTGGGGTGGCAATTTTTCAAGCATCCGCTAAAGACTCGAGCTTGCACGCCACTATCGGCCATAGACCTATTGCCTTCGTTCCGGAGGGTTCGTCCCTTGAACGCTGTCTCACCTGAAGTGCGGAATTCGGGTTGAACGAAGCCGACTGTGCGGGGGCCTAATGCGCAGCTCGTGTGATTGAGTTATTGGACGGCGGTTGGCTGATCAATCACATTCCGGCAGCAACACGAATTTAAAATATTCAGGTCGTATAGTAGGCGTTTTCCTTGATGTATCCCTCGGTCAGGTCGCAACCCCACACACGCGCTGAAGCTTTGCCGAGGCCAAGCTCGACCGAGATCGTGACTTCGGATTGACCAAGATAGTCGCGCAATCCTTGGAGATCGCAATCAACGGGGGAGCCTTTCTTGAAAACCCTGGCGTTGCCGAAGCGGATTGTAACCTTGGCAGGATCGATGGCACTGTCAAAGCTTTTGCCAATCGCCATGATCACACGGCCCCAGTTGGGATCGCATCCATAAACGGCCGTTTTGACCAACGGCGAATTGACGATGGACTTCGCTACCAATTTTGCTTGAGCGCCGCTCTTCGCGCCGGTGACATCGACAATGATAAGTTTGGTTGCGCCTTCACCGTTCCGGGCAATCTCCCGGGTGAGAAATTCGCAAACATGCGATAGCGCGTCTTCAAAATGCCGCAAATTTACTTTGCCGGCCAGCCCGTTTGCCATCAGCACGACCGTATCGCTGGTGCTGGTATCGGTATCGATGCTCATGCAATTGAAAGTTCGGTCGACGATGCGGCGCAGCATAGGCCGCATCGTCGATCTCGGTAGCTCCGCGTCGGTCATAAGATAGACGAGCATGGTCGCCATATTCGGCTCGATCATGCCGGCGCCTTTGGCGATTCCGGCAATCACTGCCGAACCGACCTGGCAGAAAACGTACTTTGGATACATATCGGTGGTCATGATCGCTTCGGCGGCCAACTTGAGATTGTTAGGCTTGAGTTCTTTGCCAATGCCTTTGAGCCCGGCGCGAATTTTGTCCATCGGCAGGGGCCGCCCAATGACGCCGGTAGAAAAAGGCAGGACGTCATAGGAACTTATGCCCAGCTCTTTGCCGACGATTCGGCAGGTTTCGATTGCATCGGCGACTCCCTGCTTCCCCATGGCAACGTTGGCGTTCTTGCTGTTAATCACCAGCGCCTGCACGAAGCCGGTGGCGACATGTTTCCTGCCGACAATCACCGGCGCGCCAGGGAAGCGATTGCGCGTGAACATCGCTGCGGCGCGAGCGCGGACGGTGGAATAGATAACCGTGAGATCCAGCGTGTCGTCTTTAATGCCGACATTCTTTGCCAAAGAGAGAAATCCTTGGGGATGATTAGATTCTGCGGGCGTGACCGGTTGCATGTGTCGCCGATGACTCCTGAAATGTTGCTTAATCGATCGAGCGCAAAGACGAGGATTTCGCTCGCTCTTTACTGCACGAAGAGCTTCTTTATCTGTTCGATCACCTCGGGCGGTTGAGTCATGACTTCTTTCGCTACTGATTGCAGGTGTTCGCCGCGCAAATGCGTGATCTCCATTCGCAGTTTTTTCGCTTCGGCGAGCAGGTCCGGATCTTTGCTGGCCTTTTCATGGGCTGCGCGCAGAATGGCGACACGGTCCGCGGGCGTTGCCGGAGGAGCCATCAACGATCGCGCCCATTCGCCTCCCTGGAGCATCGCCTCGGCCACTCGGCGCTTGGTTGCCGGGGTTTTGTATTCATCCATCAGCTCGTAGACGGTCGGCGCATCGGCAATTCGGCTGTCGCGTTTGCGACCGCTCTGGGCAAGGAATCTGACATACTTGTCTTTGTACCAGGTGCCAAATGGCTCGCGGCCGAAATAGGTAGCGATGGTCAATCCCATACATGAAACTTCGCCTCTTTCCAGGGCTATCGCAATTTCGCTGCTGCCCGGGTAGCCGGTAACATGAGTTACTTTGGCGCCGATGGTGTCCTCCAGCACCTTGGACATCACATAGTCCGAGCTGCCCACCCCGGTGGAGCCGCACTTCGGTTGTTCTTTGGCTTTAACAATGTCGCCTATCGATTTATAGGGCGCGTCGGCGCGCGCGAACAGCATCATGTCGTCGTTTTCGAGAGAGCCGATCCATTGGAATTTCGCCAGATCGAATTGGACTTCTTTTTGTCCCGAGAGCTGGCTCAAGTAAACGTTGTTGTGCGGTGCCAGCAAGGTCAGACCGTCCGGCTTCGCGACCCCCCAGACGTAATTCGAGGCGGTGACGGAGCTTGCGCCGGGCATGTTTTGCACCACGACATCGGGGTTGCCCGGTATGTACTTGCCGATAGTGCGTGCGAGCATGCGCGCGGCGCGGTCGTATCCACCGCCGCTGCTCAGTCCGACGATAATGCGTATTTGTTTGCCTTTGTAATACGGCTCCTGCGCAGCTCCCAGCCGCGGCCCGGCCAAACATAACAGAAAAGCTAGAATAGAGAACGTAATACGAATATTGCGCTGTTTCATGAGTTTTCCTCCCGTTGATGTGTCAGTCATTGGTTCAAAGTAATTGGATCGTAAACTTATTGATTTGCTTTGCAATACGCAAGGAATGCTCTTATACAGAGGCAGCTAAACGACCGGCGCGCAAATGCCGACCGGAAATAGCATGAGAGTCTCGTCTCATTCTCACGTTCATCGATCATGACCCTGATCAGCATTTTCGGTTTTTTCTCCTTTCATTCAGCAATCTTTTGATGCTGTTTGCAGCTGTTGGTAATTTGCTCCATTGCGCCTTCCTTGACTTCACAATCCTGCGCGCCCTATAAGAAACTAATTCTCTAGTAATGAGGAGCGAGAGTGATAATCGATTGCGATAGTCATCTGATGCCCAAGGACGCTTTTGACAGTGTTGGCGGCCGCTTCGGCTCGCGCAAACCGATATTAAAATTCGCCGACAACGGGCTGTACGCCGATGTCGAATTTCCCGGCAATGCGCCTCAAGTGCCCGGAACGAGCCCGCTCGGCGCACCCGGTTCCGGCGCCATGTTCAGAAGCTTGTGGGATGTGGAAGCGCGCATGAGCGACTACGATGAGCGTCTCGGTATCGAAAGGCACTTCGTATTGCCG
>JAICEJ010000097.1 GCA_025924215.1 Candidatus Binatia bacterium | reverse complement strand
TTACCGCCGTCAACGGCCACGATTGTTTAGAGCGCGTCGAGGCGGACGCCCCGGACGTGCTTTTGCTCGATATCGAGATGCCGGTTAAAAGCGGTCTCCAGGTGCTGCAAGAATTACAGCAGCACGGCAGCAAGGTGACCATCATCATGATTACGGCTTACGGCACCATCGAACGGGCGGTGCAGGCGATCAAGCAGGGAGCCTATGATTTTATCACCAAGCCGTTCGATCTCGATCATATCTCGCTAGTTGTCGAAAAGGCGCTGGAGCGAGAAAAGCTCAAACGCGGTCTCGAACACTTCGCCGAAGAAGCGGGCGAGCGCTACCGCCTGGTTGGCGGCGAAAGTCCGAAGATGCGAGAGGTGGTCGATACCGCTAGGAAGGCGGCGATCAGCAAATCAACAGTCTTGCTTCTAGGGGAGAGCGGTACGGGGAAAGAAGTCTTTGCCCGGGCAATCCATAACTGGAGCGAAAGAAAGGGAGAGCCCTTCATCGCAATCAATTGCGTAGGTCTGGGAAGAGAACTCCTGGAGAGCGAGCTTTTCGGCTACGAAAAGGGCGCATTCACCGGAGCGCATCAGCTCAAGAAGGGCAGGATCGAGTTGGCGCATGGCGGCACAGTTTTTCTCGATGAGGTAGGCGATATCTCAGCAGAGCTCCAAACCAAATTATTAAGGTTTCTTCAGGAACGGGAGTTTGAGCGGGTTGGAGGAACTCAGTCTATTGCAGTCGATGTTCGGGTAATAGCGGCGACGAACCGAGACCTGTTGAGCGCTATGAAGGATGGCCGCTTTCGCGAGGATCTGTACTATCGCCTAAACGTGATTCCAGTCTCGCTTCCGCCATTGAGAGAACGGAAGGAGGATATCCCGATCTTAGCGAAATATTTTGTTCGGCGTTTTGCCAAAGAGACGAAGAAAACATTCACCGCGATCACGGCTGACGCTGAAGCCAAGCTCGTTTGCTACCGCTGGCCGGGGAACGTCCGCGAGCTGGCAAACGTCATTGAACGTGTTGTCGTACTAAGCGATGGACCGGAAATAGCGGGTGAAGATTTGCCACCGCGGATTGCCGACACGGAGAACAGCGCGGCGGACGGGTTTTCATATCGCCAAGCGGTAGATTCTGCGAGAGCCGATGTTATCAAAAGAGCCCTTGCTCACACCCATGGAAATCGCGCCGCCGCGGCAAGAACCCTCGGTTTGCACAAAACTCATCTTTTGAACCTCATGAAAACGCTGAGTATCGAGTAAAGATGAGCGTGGTTTCTGGTGTTTGACTACAACCGGAGGAAATCGCTTATCGTCTGGGCTAATGCTTCAGGATTGTCTTGATGCACCATATGGCCGGCATTTTCGATGACGACATGACGCCGATTTGAAATCGCTTCGAAACGTTTTTGTTTGTCAGTGCGTTTGGTTTGATGGCTCTCTTTGCCTTCGATTGTAAGCGTCGGACATTCTATGCGGCGCAGGAACTCAATAGCCTGCTCTGTGTAGAATGGCTGCGGCGCAGTGGTGCGATGCAGCGGATCGAATTTCCAAACCCATTTGCCGCTAGTGTTCTGCCTCATTCCGGTTTGGGCCAACTCGAAGGCAAACTCGCTTTTCAACCGGGGGTTATTCTGCAGTAACTGCCCGGCTCCGGCCTCTATGCTGGTGTACTGCCGAAGGTGCTTTCGTCCTCGTCCTCGTACCTCGGAGATCCACTTCTCCATCCGCGGCGGCGCATCTGAAAACCTTGATCCCGGAGGTCCCACGCCTTCGATCAGCACCAAACTGGCTACTCGTTGCGGGAATGTACCGGTGTAAAGCAACGATATCGTTCCGCCCATGGAATGGCCGATAAGTGCGAGGTGTGACGCTCCGAGACTCTGAATCAGACAGTCGAGATCGAAAACATAGTCAGGAAAATGATAATAGCCGCCGGCGCCGACCCAGCCGCTGTCGCCGTGGCCTCGGCAGTCCGGTGCGACAATCCACAACGGCTTTTTACTTTTGCTTTGAAGAGACGTTACGAATGGGCGCCAGCTGTGCGCATGATCTAAAAAACCATGCACAAGAACTAGGGGTTCGCCCGCGGGCTCGCCCCACTCAAATATAATGAATAGCCAAACCCGCTGCGTCGATCCGTTTCCCGCGCTGCCCGGCTATCAAGCTAATCTCATTTCTTATGTCGCATATCGTTGAAGCGACGAGGCTTTTGAAGCGGTAAAGTAAGTTGATATCTCCGCTGCGCGCTAAGAATTTGAGAAGGCGTTATCTACGCTAACTTCGATAAAATCTTTGTCCTTCTCCGACCAGATATAAGCACGGATATCTTTAACTTCCCGCTGATAGAGAGATATGACGATTTGGGCGGTTTCAGGAAAAATAGGTTCCCCGAAAGGACTGGCGAAGGCTTTGTCCTCTTCGGAGAAGTACGCGTTGTGATCGGGGTGAGAGTGATAGAAGGCTTTGAGTTTGGCACCGTTCAATGCGGCGTTGTCGATGATCCTTTCCAATTCTTTCGGATCCACGGCGTAGGCAATGGCTGCGGTTCTTGGATAAGTTTGCGGATCGAGGGCATGGAGCTGGTTCTGAATATTATTCAGGCGCTGGACGTAGTCGGCCGTGCCGTCGGTTAGAATGATTCCGCAGCATTCCTCAGGAAACGTTTCCTCAGCGTGTTTGCAGATAGCTTTCGATGCTTCCTGTGAGAGCACTAACGACTGGCGTGTATTCATGTTCGCGCACCTGATCTTCTCTTATTAACACAAGAACGGCGGGGGTTGCCAATATAACCAACGGCGCGGTTAGTTCTCAGAACGTGAGCGGCTTGATCTTTTTGAATTTTTGGTGCGCTGCGAAAACGGCGTTTGCGTATTCGTCGGTGTATTCGATCTGGTTTTCCATACGGCTTCGAAGTTCGGTAGGTCCAAGATTATAGGCGATTAGAGCTTTACTCAGATTCTGAAAGCTTTTTCGGAGATCGTGCAAATAGTAAGCGCCAAGCTTGATGTTGACAATGGGATTATCAAGATGCTCGGGCGTGAATTGCTCCGCTTTGATCTCTTCGGCCAGTTCGTGCACCCTTCTGACAAGAAACTTTCCCGTCGCCGGCATGATCTGCATGATCCCTCTGGCGCCGGCGGGAGAAATTGCGCCAAATTGAAATTTGCTTTCAACGTCGATCACGGCCAGGATCAGTATCGGGTCCAGTTTATATTTGGAACTTTCCTTCAGAATGACTTCTGACAACTCCCATGCTTCCCGTTCAAAAATATCAGGCCGATTCGCCTCAATGATGGAAAAAATTTTCACGAGCTCGCGCGAGCGTGGCTTTTCGTTAGTTCCAGTTTGTAGGGCTAGAATCGGTTCTAATGTTTGGTAGTGCTGCGGTATGTATCCGCTGGCGACGAGTCCTGGCAGCAACAAGATGACCGTCAGAGCGAGCTTCAAGCAGTTCGTCGTCCAACACAAAGTATGAGTGGGCGTTTTCTTGGGACGTTTCTCCATACTTAGACCTCAGTGGATTTCTATTAGTGGTGGATCTGCGGGAGCGAAGATACAAAAGCTATGAGTTAGGTAGCAAAGGAGCTGATTTTTGTCAACGTAAATTTTGCGTTTTGCATTGAAGGAGCATCGGTGCCATTGCGGGAGCTGATTTTATTGAATTCAGAAGCTCACTAGCGCGCGCTTTCTTATTTCTCGGCATTAAAAACAAAGGGCAGAGAAAAATTCTCTGCCCTTTGATCTCGAACCCTGATTTTGTGTGGAACTATCTACCGGTGCGCGCCAATGAGTGTACCCAACCCTGCATCCGCGCCTTGGCGTTTTGAATATCTTTTTCGCTGAACCATTTCTTAAGATCTATTTTGCCGACAGGATAAACTGGGCGCATGAAATCGTTCTCGTAGCCGAAAGGAACCGTGGCGTCGATGCCCATTCCACCCTCGAACATCGTATTTGACGCGGTCCATTCCCGCTCCCCGGCAGTCATCCGCTCGGCCGGCATGAAGGTTTGGCCGCGGCCACCTGGTAACGGATTGATAATGTCGGTCTTCGGGTTGACCCGAGTTGTCAGACACCACATCACGTCATCCATGTCATAGGGATCGGTGTCCTCGCTGACGGCAATGACGAGCCGAGATCCCTGCGAGGTCGCAAGAATAGCTGCCATAAAGTTGCGCTGCCAGCCTTCCTCGATCTTGTTGCGCTTCTTAACTTGAATAATCGCGCCGCCCCAATCGGTCATGCAGTAGGGAATGTTGACGTCCATGATGATGCCCGGCTGCATTCGTTCGCATAGCTCGAACATCGCCGCCTCACGCACGGTGGTGTCGATGTTGTGGTCATCGAGAGTATGAACGCCCAGCGGGAAGATGATCGGCTTGCTTTCACGTTTGCGCGTGGTGACAGCGGTGACGTGAAAAGTCGGCGCCTTATAAGCTTTGCCCATATAGCCGGCCCACTCCGGGTGGAAGTGGTAACGGCCTTGTACGCCGGCCTTTTCGGACTCCGCGGTTTCGAACCGTCGGTCTCTCGGGTTGATATAACCTTCGAGAACGACTTCAGCATCGGCAACGGCGAGTGCGTCCACGGTGCGCGCTTTGACTAGCCGGACCGGAAACCCCTGCACGGCTCCCGCCATACCGATTTCATCGCAGCCCTGCGGCAAAATCACGTAATCAAAACCTGAGCCCGCCAGCAGGCTAGATGATGGGGGCAAGCCAAAGTTCATCGTGATCGGCACGAGCTTGTTGTCTTTGTAGTACTTGGTAACGACTTGCCAACTATGGGACCCGGGAGAAATTTGGAAAGTGCCAACATTTCCCCAGCGGAAGTTCATGCGGTTATAGCCGATGTGTGATCCACCATCGAAGTACTCACCCGATATCAAGCCGTTGCCGGAACCAACGGTCAGCTCGGGCTCGATATCCGTGTGACGGATCGGAACGACGAACTCGTTGGCGTCAGCAGGTTTCTCATAGACTTCTTCTTGGACCGGCGCATCCTTCTGATCGATGATCGTCGGCGGAATCGGATGAGTCAGAGCGTAGGCTAATTTTCTTGTGCGGTCAGCATGATCTTTCCAGCCGAACAGCTTGCCGATGACGTTCATGTCGCCAAAAAGATTGGTGATGCAGCGATGGTGCGGCTTTCCTTTGATGTTGTTGAAAAGAATCGGGCAACCACCGTCCAATTGTTTCTGAATTCCGGTGATTTCCAGGTCGGGATCGACCTCTTTGTCGGTCACGATGATGTCGCCGTTTTTCTTCATCCACTCTATCGCGGTCCGTAAATCCTTGACCGATTCGACCGGAACGCTGTCTCGTTTCTCAGCCTTAGCCATTGCTTTCCTCCAGAATAATTTGTCTACCTGACTATTATAGTTAGCACAGTTATAGTTAGCACAGTATGGACACGGACAGTAAGTACCAGCGGATCTTAAAATCGATGCCCGAATCTAGACCATGAGAGCAAAATGCGTGGAAGATCTTTTGATTGGGGTTATCTGACATCGATCAAAAAGTCAACGAAACCAGCAGCGCGGAATGTTTCTATTTACCTATTTTTTTCCGTCTTATTTAGCGGTCCTGATAAGCAATCAACCCTTTACAGTCTTCGAAGGGCTTGCTATCACTGCGGATTGTTTCTGTAGGAGTTCGTCCGGGAGAAAATAATGATCGTAAGTTCCAAACGTTCGACACAAGACTGGCTCCTTTTGGTCGGTTTGTTTTGTTTCTTCTTTTCCGGCGCCGCCGGCCTCGTTTATCAGGTGGTATGGACACGGATGCTGACGCAGATCTTCGGTAATACGACCTATGCTATCGCAACGGTTCTGTCTGCGTTCATGGCAGGATTGGCGATCGGCAGCTATCTGTTCGGCAAGATAGCCGATCGCGGCAAAAACGATTTCTTACTATATGGTCTGCTCGAAGCGGGCGTTGGCATTTATGGATTCGCCGTGCCGTGGCTGTTTGCTTTAGCGCAAAAAGCCTACGGTCCGATTTTCGGATTGAACGAATCGTATCCATTCCTGTTCAACCTAGTCCTTTTCTTTCTATCATTTGTGCTACTGGTTTTTCCCACTTTGCTAATGGGCGCAACTTTGCCGGTTCTGAGCCGATTTTATGTGCGCAGCTTTTCGCAGTTTGGTCGCCGGGTAGGCGACCTTTACGCGACTAATACAACCGGAGCGGTGATCGGTTGCGCGGCTGCCGGATTTTTTCTCATTCCAACGTTCGGCATGCGTACAACGGTATATGTGGCGGCGGGGTTGAATTTGATCATCGCCGCGCTGATTCTCATCGTCGACCGCTTGCGGGACAAGAAGCCGCTGGAATTCAACACGGCCAGCGCAGACGAGATCCCTGAGACACCGGTGACGGACAATTCACCGCCGTGGCTCGGCTGGGTGGTCCTGGTTTCCTTCGGGTTGTCCGGTTTTGCCTCGCTCGTGTATGAGAATGCCTGGACACGCGCGCTGACGTTGGTGATCGGGAGCTCGATCTACTCATTCACTACTATGCTGGTGACATTTCTGATCGGGCTAGCCCTGGGAGGATTTATCTATGCCCGCTTCTTAGGCCAGCGGGAACCTCGCTTGAGTAGCTTCGGCCTGATCGAATTGTGGGTTGGATTGGCGGCGCTCGCCACAATACCGCTGTTTGAACGGCTGCCGCTGATCTTTGTCCGATTGCTGCACGGCTTCGGCGATACGTTTACCGTTTTTCTCTATTTGCAAATATTTCTTTCGGCTCTCGTCATGTTCCTTCCCACGGTTCTTTTGGGCATGACGTTTCCCTTAGTCGCGCGCCTGTTTACTCAAAGTCTTTACCGCGTGGGCAGCGGCGTCGGTAGCTCGTACGCCGCCAACACCATAGGAGCGGTGCTGGGCGCCTTTGCAGGCGGATTTATTTTGATTCCGACCATCGGCGTGCAGAATGCGATCATTTTCGCAGTGGTGATGAATTTGCTGATCGGTTGCGCTCTGGTGGCGAGCGATCCCAAGCTCGCACCGCTGCCGCGAGCGATGCTGGGTGTGGCGGTTTTAATTTTAGCGGTCCTGGTGCCGTTCAAAGTGCAACGTTGGGATCCGCACATCCTGACCAGCGGCGTCACTATCTATAATGACCGCTATGAGAGCTTGCCTTCGGATTCGTTGCGGATTGAGGAGATGAAACGCGACGATATTTTGTTTTACCGAGAAGGGCTCACCACCACGGTCAGTGTCCATCAGATCTCCGGCAGCGACTATATTTATTTTAAATCCAACGGCAAAATCGACGGCTCCTACGGCGATGCTCTGAGCCAATTGATGACCAGCTACATTCCGATGTTGCTTCATCCGAAAGCCGAGCAGGCGCTTACAATTGGGCTCGGCAGCGGTCACTCGGCCAAGGCGCTTGCAACTTTTGATACCGTGAAAGAGATCGAAGTCATCGAGATCGAACCGGCCATGATCGAAGCAAGCAAATATTTCGATCGCGCGTCCGTCGAGGTGGAAGAATTTCCCGAGGGGGTGTCCCTTCCGAACACGCCCACCGGTCGGCTCTGGTACGATGACCAGAAGAAACGTCTTTTCTACAAAGGCGTTATGGAAGATGACGAACGCTCAAAGCTCATGTCTCTCTCCGAGGATAGGGAATATCGCGGCGCGATCGATCGCCTCTATCGAAACGCGCGCCATTCGCGTCATTCCAGCGTCCTTGAAGATAAAAGAGTGAGGGTGATTCCGACCGACGGCCGCAACTACATCTTAGCCACCCCAAAATATTACGACATCATCACCGCGGAGCCTTCCAATCCATGGATTGCCGGCATTGCCAACCTCTATACTCGGGAGTTTTATCAGGTCATCAAATCCAAGATTAAGGATGACGGCATTTTTGCGCAGTGGTTTCATAACTACTCGATGTCGCCGGACGACTTTCGCATGGTTTTCCGCACCTTCGTCGAGGCGTTTCCGCATGTTTCATTGTGGTCGATGAAGGAGAGCGATTTCCTTCTGATTGGCAGCAAACAGGAGCATCCGTTCGATTACGCCGCGGTCAAGAAGATCTATGACAACAATCCGATGTTACGATCGGATTTTGAATACCTCGGTTTGTCCGATGTTTATGCTGCTCAGGGATTCTATCGAATGAATCGAGATGGGTTTCTGGCTTTCTCTAAGGACGCCGACATCAATACCGATGACGGAGCGCAACTGGAATTTTCCGCGCCAAAAAACTTGCGACGGCCGACCACCGAGCTCAATCGCCAGCTGATGACGCCGCATCTCATAGAAGCGCCATGGCTCAAATCACGCCCACCGGAGGTTTCCGAGGCCATGCACCATTACTATATGGCGGAATCGTATGCGGCGAGCATCTCGCGCAATCGGGCGCTGGCCGAGTTGGAGCAAGCTATCAAGCTGGAGCCCAACAATCCGAAATTTTATTTGCTCCAAGCAAAGGTATTGTTGGATCAGGATAAGAGCACGGAAGGCGCCAAAGCCGCTTTTGCCGCTCTCGAACGAGACAAAGACGCGATCTCTCAAGTCCTGGCGATGAGCGACGAGTTCTATCTACCCGACGCCAAGGCTGTCTACGGCAAAATTATCCAGATGGGCACCAAAGAAGTTTTGCCTTACCTGGGTCTGGGTAATATCGCCCTTCACTCGGGGGAAGTTCCCGAAGCGGAGAAATGGTTCTCCCAGGCTCGGGAAATCGACGCCGAGCATCCGGCGGTGCTGCTAGCATGGGGGCGGTTAACCGCCGCCCAGGCGAAGGCCCAAAGCGATGAAGCCCGCGCCAAAACCCAACTTCAAGAGGCTAGAGAATTTTTGGAGAAATCTAAATCCAAGGGCGAAGACTCGGCCACGATTCATTCCGAACTCGGCGAGATCTATTTACGACTGCAAATGTGGGATAAGGCTGCCGCCTCTTACGAGGAAGCATTGCGGCTGCGCCGGAGACGAAACGATTGGCGACGAATACTGGGGCAGGCTTATGCCCAGCTTGGCCGGACTGGGGAGGCGGAACGGAAATTCCGCGAAGTCTTGGCCTTCAGCCCTGACGACGTCGAAGCATGGAGAGGCCTCCAATCTATCGGTAAGAAGTATTAGATTTGGCTTTACTGTCTCATCTAGACAACGACAAAGGCCCATTGGCTCAGTGCCATGGGCCTTTGTCTTTTGCGGTCTCGGACGACTTTGCAGTTCCTGTTGGTACGCTCTATTTTGGCAATGACCGGAATTGGCTGAAGGAGAAATCTCATGGTAACTGGAAAGATCGGCATTGTTGGGGCGGGGAAGATCGGTTCGGCAATCGCGCGAGGTATTATTCGGTCGGGTCTCGTAACTAACGATCAGGTTATGGCCAGCGATGTCAGCGATGCTCTGCGGCGGGCCATTGGCAACGAGTTGGGAATCGTTGTAACGGCGGATAATCGACAGCTCTGTGACTTTGCCGATGTCGTGATCTTGGCCGTCAAGCCGCAGATTCTCGACCCGGTCGTGAAGCAAATGGCAAAAAGTTTTGGCGCAACGAAGCTGCTGGTTTCCGTGGCAGCGGGCGTGCCGCTTTCCCGCATTGAAGCCGGCTTGGCGCCCGGCGCTCGCGTCGTCCGTGTGATGCCCAATATTTGCTGCGTGGTTGGCGCCGGTGCCGCGGCTTACGCAGGAGGGGCGCACGCTACGCCGCAGGACTTGGAAATCGTTGGTGCGATTCTCAACAGCTTCGGGATTGGGTTGCCCGTCGAGGAAAAGGATTTGGATGCGGTCACCGGGCTGAGCGGTAGCGGGCCGGCCTATGTTTTCCTTTTCATTGAGGCTCTGGCGGATGGCGGCGTCAAAGTTGGTTTATCGCGCGAGGTGGCGCTCAGGCTTGCGCTTCATACTGTCTATGGCGCTGCGCGCATGGCGCTCGATAGTGCCAAACACCTGAGCGAACTCAAAGACGAGGTGACTTCGCCGGGCGGCACTACCATCGCAGGCCTGTATGCCCTAGAGCAGAACTCTCTTAAAGGAATCGTGATGGAAGCGGTTGTCAGCGCGACTAAACGCTCGCAGGAACTGGGGAAAGGCTAAAGAGGCCGAGATTAAAGCTGAAAGACAAATCATACTCCTATTAGCAGCAGCCTGGATTCGCGCTTACTTCCTTTTCCAATTTCCTTGCGAGTCCTGGATCCACCAGCCTGTTTGAGCCTGATCTATCCAGCTCTTGGCAAAAATTCCCTTAATCTTTGGCACCGCATCGGGAGGAATATTGTTGGCCCTGGCAATCTCCGCGTACAGCGCTTCGCGGTCGCGATTCTCGGCTTCGATCAGCTGTTGCACTTCAGCGCGCTCTTTGAGGCTTAATCCCTCACTGCTGCGAACCACCAGCAGGCCGCCTTGATTGATGCCGGCACTGCCTTTGTCCATATAGGGTTTGATGGCTCCGCTGCGGTGCTTTATCGAATCCCTCAGTCCGCGGATTGCCGGGTTGGACACATTGATATCGGCTTCTTGGGCAAAAGCCTCACGGGTCAGGCTGAGCGAGAGGGTTCGGTGCGGGGCAAATGGCAGCAGGCTCTGAGGCTGAACGCGTTCCGATTTCCCGTTCGAACCGCCCCACGTCTCTTTAACTATTTCATCTGCGGCGCGTTGCACCGCGGCGGCGGGAAAATAGATGTTTACTGTAACGCAGGCACTCAGAATAAGTAATAAAACCACTGTAACTCGTTCCCGCATCATTCCTCCATTATTTTACTTGGGGCTTTTCCGTCGTGATCCGCTCTAGTCTTCGCAACAGCTCAGAGAAGCCAATCTCCTGCGTGTGGCTGATGATATTAACCGTCGGCGGCAGCAGGGTTCCGACGACGAGAAATTCTTTGCCGTCGCGGCTTTCGACTCCTCGCAGTGTTAATCTGTCGTTTCTCAGGCTCGCCCTGAAGCCCATTTTACTGTAACGGAAATTGTCGAATAATCCGGCTAAACCGCCGTAAAGCACATTCGAATCCTGCCCGGAACTCAGGATAGTGATTTTGTTCAAAGCTTCGACGCTGATCCACTGACTACTTTCCGGCCGGTCGACGGTTTCAACCTTAGCTTGAAAGCGCGCCGGTTGCCCCTCCGTGATCACGAGATCGTTAATCGCTCCCTCTAAAATGCCCGAGATCTTGCCAAATGCAAAGGTATCGGAAACTTGCTCCAGGCGAATGTTTTGAAAGCGCGCTGCCAATTTGAGCGATGGTACGGTGGAGAACAGATTCTCGATCTCCATTTGATCAATTTGCAGTTGCCCGCCGAACAGGTCCGCGTGTACCTGACCCTCGCTGCGCAGTGTGTCTCCGATCGAACGAATCTGCGGGATGGCTCCGCTCAATGTTCCGCTAAAGCGGGGCCATCCCAAAGCATCGGTCAATTCCTGGAGTTGTAAAAGCCTTAAGTCGAGAGCAAAAGACATCGCTTTCGGGTCGTTGACAACGTCAGGCCAGGTTAAATTAGTGATCTCCACGCTGCCGCCGAAAATCACCAGTCGAACCGGCTGGTGGAAAATCAACGTATTATTCGATAGGGAAATCGCGCTGGTTATCGGTTCGAACGAGCGCGCGCCGAAACGGCCGCCGCGAATCGAAAGAATTCCGGGCGGAGTGCGGTTCACGGGGTTTGATTTTTCCGGATAACTGACCTGGAACGGTAAGGTAAGAGCAAGCGGACCGATTTCCCATTCATTGGCGCCGCGGCGCAGTTCGCCGCCTTGCAAAGTCATGCGCCCCTCGGTAATCAGGCGGTCCCAATTGCCGCGCGCGTGAAGCTGAAAAGCGATGCGTCCGCCAATGCTTAACTTATCAAGGATTGGATATTGACGCTTAAAGTTTTCCTGAACGAAAAAAGTAAAGAAGCCGCCGGCATTTAAATTATCGCTGTGCGCCTGGATCTCAACCGATGGAGCCCGCGCCAGCTGATTGATCGTGCCGCTAACCTCGATCCCGCCGGTGGCTGCAAGAGTTAACCGGGCCTGACGTAAGCGTACGCTGTCCTCGTCGCGTGAATAATCCCCGTCGAATTCCAACAGCGGTCGTTGTCCACCCAGATCAGCGAAAAACTTCCCCCATAACATTTCACCGCGTTGTAACGACAGCTTGCCGGCGACCCGCATTGGATGGCGCTCGGTATTGGAGACAACCTCGACGGTGCCCGACAAGAGGAGATTCTCACCGAGCTTAGTGCCGTCAGCCGACGCAAAGCGGCCCCCGCTTATTTGAACTCGTCCATTTACGACGAATGGCGCTCCTGGTGTGTAGGCAAGTGAACCATTGATCTGCACCTGCTCGGCGCCGGCTTGGGTACGGTCCTTTGCGCCTGATATCAGAGATTGCCCTTTGAGCGAGATGCCCTTTAGTTTGAGCGATGAAGCGGTCCAATCGATCGGCGCATAAAAAGCGATATCGGCCAGAGAAAAGTTACCGCCATGGAGATCCAATTTGTTGCTACTGATTGCGCCGGTCACTTGCAGTGCTTTCCAAGGTCCGTTG
>JAICEJ010000096.1 GCA_025924215.1 Candidatus Binatia bacterium | reverse complement strand
CGGTGTGGCTCGGCGCGAGCGTGCGCTCCTCGCCGGCAAGCGTGATGTTGAGACCGAGATGGTGCCCGCCGAACTGAATCATCCACGGATCGGCGGTGGAAGGCTGGCCGAGAAACGAGAGATAATATTCATCGCGCCCGAACATCATCTGACCGCCCGAGTTCTTTAGTACCTCATCGGCCTCGACGATCTGCAGAATTTTGGTGTATCCCTGCGGACTCAACGCCGCTGCCAAGACCGCCAGCACGGCCTCGCGCTGCGGCTTTGTCAGGTCGCCCATGCGCAAGCCCTGCCGTTTGAAGATTGCTGCCGGAAGATTCGACCAGCGCTTGCGTTGCGCTTCGTCTTTGAAATCGAAGACGACCTTATCACGCTGCACGTCGTCAAGCGTCGCGAGGAATTTCTTCGTGGCTCCGACAATACCCGCGGTCGGCGCGCCTGGTGTCGAGTTCGTCTGAGCAAAGCCGTTCAACCCAGCGCCGAACAAGAGGATCAAAACCAACGCAATCTGTTTGTTCATCGCTAAATTCAAACGTAATCCCTGCCACGGATCAACACGCGCGAGAGGTCTCAATAGCGTTGCCGTGCATTTCCAGCGCCTGGGGGATCGCCCGAAGATCAAAAAGCGCTCGCCATGAGAAAAAAGTGAATGAAGGTTCGCTAACACAATGAGCTGCCCCATATCCATCTCAGGCTTAACCGACTCATTTCGAACTGCTATAAGAGCAAAATCGAAAGTAGAGCTGTCAAGATTCAAGAAGATTTTGAAGCTCAGATTCAGGCTCTTCAAAACGGCTCCGATGCGAGGCGCGACAAGACAAGGATGAAAGCGGAAGGATGAAAACGGAAATTTCTGCTTTCAGCTTTCATAATTCATCCGTTCTGATGCGGTCGGCCTTTTTCAGCAGGCTATCAAAATTTCGACCTGAATCGTTCTGGAGTAAAGTGCAAGGAAGCGCAGCCGGGCTCGCCCGATCAGGTTTTTCCATTCCGCCCCTTCTGCTGATCGCCTTCATGGCGTCTTTCGTCGGCTGTGCTCGCCGCTTTCCGGTGACCGAAGTCACGCCGATAAAGGCCGCAACCCCCGCCGAGCTCCAGCGCCATCTACTGTCTCGCAAGCCCGATGTAACGCAGTTCAGGTCGCGTGGGCCCTTTGCAGTCATCGAGCGCAAGAATCTGGAAATCCCGCTGGTTTCCGGCCTCACCGTGGAAGCGGACCTATACCTGTGCGCAGCGGCGCGCAAGGCCCCGCTGGTGATCGTATTGCACGGTCTCGATAACTCCAAAGAGGACCACGCCTTCCAAGCGATGCACTTGGCCTCCTGGGGCATGCACGGCCTTGCCATTGATTTGCCCAATGGCGGCCCCTGGAGTGCCAACGGCAGAACTCTTGCCAGGCTGGTCGAAACCATTCAGCGGACGCCTCAGCTCGTCGATGAGCATATAGACCCGGACAAGATAATCCTTGTGGGCCACTCATTCGGCGCGACCGCTGTTGCCACTGCGTTGGGAGAAGGCGCCCCGGCTCGGGGAGGCGTCCTTCTCGATCCCGCCGGGATCGGCCGGCAACTGCGGCAATTCCTGAATCGAATCAAAGTTCCAGTTATGCTGATCGGCGCCGACGAGGACATCTGGCCCACCCGCAACCGCGGGCAATTTTTCCGGTTCATTCCGGGCGCCGTAGGCGAGATTTCCATACGGGACACGGTTCACGAAGATGCACAGTATCCCAACGAGTACACGCTCCGCGCTTTCGAGGACAAACCCGATGATACGGAGGAAGCCCAGATCGCATTCGTTAGCGCACTAACCGCCTCAGTCTTCGGTCTTGCGGCCACTGGCAGCATCGACTATGCCTGGAACAGCTTTGAGGACGCTCTTAAGAACGGGATTTTTTTCAACGGGAGGAGAAAGTAAACATCATGTGTTCAGTCAAAATATCATCGAAAGGATGGAAGAGCGCGGCAACGGGCCTGGCCGTTTTGATGGTTATCGTCGTGCAGGTGCTTGGGCTGGAAGTTGGCTGGCCACAGGACTCCGATTCACTCCGGACGGACGAGGAGATCGCAAAGCAGGAGAAAATTTATGGTAGCCGGGGCGGCGACGTCCCCAGCGGCTACGTCACCAACCGAGCGCTCTCGGACTACGTGGAAATTCTGCCCTACGGCTTCTGCGATGCGCTCGCGAGTCTGAGCAGCTCGGACCGATGGCTGGATATCGGCGCGGGCGCTGGCCAGGCGATACTGGACTATTATGCACCCGTAGGCGGCGCACCGCCGGCCGCAAAATGCACCGGATATCGCGGCAGGGCGCGCGCGGTGGCGATGTCGATTGAGGACCGCCGCACGGAAAAGTGGCAACAGCAGGCCGCAAGCCTAGGCGACGATCGTATACGATATCTCTCCGGCAAGCGCCTGCGGCAGTATTCGCCCGAGGAGCTTGGAAAATTCCAGATTATTAGCGACGTGTACGGCGGCTTCACCTATACCGAAGACTTGTCTCAGTTCGTGGAGAAGGTGTTGAGCTTGCTCGAGGTCGACGGCATTTTCTACACGATGGTGCAACGCGTGCATTTGCAGCATGGCAACGACAAGCCCGGTGCCCGATATGAGACCGAGATCGTGGATGCAGCGGGCCGCGACGTGACAGTGTGCTCCTGGCTCAGGAAAACCACGTGTGCCCTAGTCGGCTGCGAGTCGAAGAGCGAGTGGGACGCGCCAACGGAGCTGATAAACATTCGCAAGGTTTGCAGCGATGTCTCTGTCGCGCGCGTGAAACTATTGCAGTACCAGGCGGGGAATCCTCCCGGAAGGCGATTCCAATTAGAGCCGTAGGGTGATGAATTCGTGCAACGGGAGAGCTCAGGGTCGAGCATAAATTCAAAGTCAAACAACCTCGAAGGTTCGTCGCGGCCATGCGCAAATCGCCTGGGCCAAGCTGCTCGCCTAGGCTCCAGCATTATAGCAAGGTCAAAGGTGAACCGGCTGTTGAAAACTCTCTGCACAGGCTGCTCAAACAGACTCAAAGCTCGGCGCGGGAAGTCGATGAGCTGAGGCGTACGCTTCAGTACGTTGGATTGCAACGAAGCATGTGATTTTGAGCAGCCTGTAAGGTTTGCGGACCGGGCTGTTGCTGAATTTGGTGTCGGCAGCGCGCCAGGGTCTTGCGTGTTCAGGCGTGAGATAATACACACCATCAAAAAGCAGTTCAGGGAGAGCAAACATGAAAAAAAACCAGTTCGATGGCGGCAGCGCCTTAGTCGAAGCATTTCGCAAGCTCGGAGTCGAATACATTCTGTCCTCGCCGGGCACCGAATGGGCGCCCGTCTGGGAAGCCATGGCCGACCAGATCCACCGGAAGAAGGAAGGTCCAAAGCTCCTGGATGTGTGGCATGAAACGCTCGCCGTAGACATCGCGGCGGGCTACACGCTGGCCACGGGGAAGATGCAGGCCGTGTTGCTGCATGCGGGTGCCGGCCTGCTGCAGGGCGCCATGGGCATCCACGGCGCCTTTGTCAGCGGAGTTCCGATGGTGGTGATCTCCGGAGAGTCGATGACCTACGGCGAGCAGCCGGAGTTCGATCCGGGCGCCCAATGGATCAATAATCTCAGCATCGTCGGCGGCACGACGAGCCTGGTCGATACGATCGTCAAGTATTCTTCGGTTGCGGGCAGCGCCTACACGCTCTATGAGAGCGTCATCCGCGCCGGCGAGCTAGCGCAGCGGCAACCGACCGGACCCACTTATCTGTCCGTTTCGACGGAAACGCTGATGGATGGCTGGACACCTCCGGCCAATCCACGCAAGGTTCCGCCTGCGCCGCGCATGCTGACGGCGCCGGAGGACATCGAAAAGCTCGCCGCCCAGCTCTCCAAAGCGAAGCACCCTGTCGTGCTCACCGAGGGCGCCGGCCAGGAGGTCGAAACCTACGAGGCGCTGGTGGCGCTGTGCGAGAAGTTCGCTCTGCCGGTGGTCGAGAAGGCCGGCGCTCTGTTCGCGAACTTCCCCAAGGATCATCCGCTTTATCAGGGAACTGACATCAAACCTTTCTGGAACGACATGGACCTGGCGATCGTCGTGCGGTCACGCGCACCCTGGTATCCACCGAGCAACCGCCCACCCAGGGCGGTGATCGCCATGGTGGACGAGGCGCCGCACAACTCGGCCATGGTCTATCAAAGCCATCAGGCCGACATGTACCTGGAAGGCAACGCGGCCCAGACGCTGCGCGATCTGGCGAATACCGCCAAAGTTGACAAGGGTTTAGTGGAAGCAAGACGCAAGGAGCTCGCGGCGGCGCACGATGCGCTGGTCGAGAAAAGAAATGCGGCGCAGGCCGCGGCGCGCAAGAAGACACCGATCGATCCGGTGTGGTTGTGCGCTTCTCTAAACGCCGCGATGCCGAAGGATACGATCTACATCGACGAGGTCACCACTCACACCGCGACTCTGCGCCAACATCTCGTATGGAACGACCCGCAGTGTCTGTTCACCCGGCAGGGCGGTCTTGGACAGGGGCTGGGTCTTTCGCTCGGGATCAAGCTGGGGAAGCCGGAACGGCAGGTCGTGACCTTGATCGGGGACGGCGCGTTCCTGTACAACCCGGCTCTCGGTAGCCTCGGCGCGGCGCGCGATTACAAGCTGCCGACTATGACGGTCATTTTCAACAACAAGAAATACGCCGCGATGCAGGGCATGCACCAGAAAATGTATCCGGACGGGATCGCGGCAGAGATCGATCTCTACCACGGCACCCACATCAATCCGCCCAGCTTCGTGAAGGTCGCCGAATCCGTCGGCGGCTACGGCGAGCAGGTAACCGATCCGGAGAAGCTCCAGGATGCGCTGAAGCGCGGGCTCGAAGCCAACGGAGGCGGCAAGCCGGCGATCATCGACGTGATCACTACATAGATGATACGACGGCGCGGTTGTTCCGACGGTAGCAACCGCCCTTCACGCGCTCTCCGCAACCGAGATCTAATAGTGATAGCCTAGGCAGTTGTCCGTAATCACATCACAGGAGAAAACTATGAAGATGCAATCAAAGTTCGTTTCGATTGGCGGAGTCGTGATCGTAGCCTGCTCGCTGAGCATGGCGCTGGCCCAGAGTAAGAAGGAGCCGGTTTTCGTGGAATCCGAAAAAGCGGAGTTCAAGGAGATCGTTCCAGGGGTCAAGAAAAAAGTTCTGTGGGGGAATCACGATTCGGCGGCTTACGGCGCGTTTACGAAGTTCGATCCAGGCCTTACTAATCCGCCGCATACCCATACGAACGAAGTTCGGATCGTCGTGTTACGGGGCGCCTACATTTACAAGCCCCAGAACGGCAACGAGAGGCGAGTTGGTGCCGGCTCCTATCTCTCCATTCCGGCCGGTACCGTGCACGTGAGCAGCGGAGATGCGAAAGAGGGCGCGCTGTTCTACGAGGAGTCGCCCGGGAAGTTCGACCTCAAGGTTGTGGATCAAAAAGCCAAGAAGTAACTGGAGGTCGGGCGAGGCCGCCATCCGGCAGCCGGCGATCATCGATGTGATCGCTACATAGATGATACGAAGGGCCGGTTGTTCCGATGGAGCAATCGCCCTTCGTGCGCTCTATCCAAAACCGAACTCCACGGACTCCATTCTATCCACTACCGTCATTGACCCGATCGCGGGGAAGTTGGATATCAAATTAGCGCTGGAAACGGAGACGGCGAGAAGGTCAATAATCGGCCGCGGAAAAATCGAATTCGCTAACATCGATGCTATCGCCATACTCCGGTGTGGCAGGTCGAGCAGGAAGCCGGGCGCGGTTTGGGCTCCTCGGATGCAGGGCTCCAGCCCAGCTTCGCCGGGTAGTTTTTTTTCCGCGAGGATCCAAAGCCTTCGCGCTGTTCGCGCAGCATGAAAGCCGCCGAACCTAGTTCCCCTTCGGGCTTTTCAGAAAGCCGCTTTGCTCAAGCTCTCTCACGAACTGCAGGTCCACCGCAGAGCTCGTGTCGAAATCGCGTAGCTTCGGATTTCGCTGGGCGAGTTCCCTGGCAACGAGTTCGAACCCTTCGGTCGTGGGCACAGGAATCTCGTTATAGAGACGTCGGGCAGAATCGAAAGCGGCTCCCATAACCTCGGGATTCAAGGAGCGCGCGTAGCGGGATATGATTGCGATCGAGCCTTCTCTATTTGTCTTCAAATACTGCAGGGCTAGCGCCAGCGCTTTCACATAGCGCAGCACGACGTCACGCTTCTCCCGCACGTAGCGCTGAGTTGTCACCGCGCCGCCCATCGGGAAAGGGGTTTTGGCGGCCACGTAATCCACAAGAACCTTGAAACCGAGGCGCTTCGCCTGCTGAAGTTCCAGATCTTGACCGACCATAAATTGAGCGACACCTGCCGACATCGCCTGCAAACGCATCGGCGTGTTGCCGACACCGCGGAGCGATACGTCCCGGTCGGGATCCAGCCCGAGCGCTTTAAGTCCGATGCGAATAACGGTGTCCGCCGCGGTTCCGGGCATATGATTAGCGCCCACTTTGCCTTTTAGGTCCGCCGGAGAATTGATCGAATTGTCGACGATAAGATAGTACGGCATCACATTGACATAACCGGCGACAATGACGACGGGCGACCCCGCCGCGCGGGCGTTGAGCACCGCCGGACCTGTGGATTCGACAATCTGCGATTCTCCCGCGATGAGCGTCTGCAGTGTGCGAGGGCTTCCCTCGACAAACACAATCTTCACGTCGAGTCCTTGCCGCTCAAAAAAACCCGCATCTTTGGCGATCCACAACGGGGTGGAGCTCCCGATCGACACGGATTGATATGCCGATGTCACCTGATCGGCGGCACGCGCAACCGCACCGGTCACCGCGAGAAACATGAAAGCGGCAACGATTAAACTGAAATCGGCGTTGGCCCGCCACTTGGGCCGCTCAAAAGAAAAACCTAATCTGTTGTTGTCTTTTCCCATCGGTAAGAGCCCAAGTACTCCAAGACGAGAGAAAAGTCTACTCCGTGCTCCATAAGGTTGAAACTCCTCGGCTATTCTTCCTTCCACTCCCTGGGTCTGAGCCGCGCTTGATTCTGCGTCAGCGCGCGCGGGGTTAAATCCCGGCCGGACAGGTATCATCTTCAGAATTGGTTTGAAGTCGAACCTGACACTGACTCCTTGCAGATCCTGAACCTGGTTACAGCAGATCGAAGGCCGGCTTTGTTGACTCAGGACAAAACGATGTCAACGGAGAGGGTTTAGAGGACGATGACTAATTTGACAAATTCAAAGTACAGACGCGGCCGCGGAGGAGTTGCTATGCGACGACTGTTTCTTGCGTGCTGTCTTATGACGCTGCTCGCAGGGTGCGGTGATAAGGCGAAAGGTTTGTACGAGACGGCGCAGCTCGAAGAGAAGCAGTTCAACACGCCGCACGCGACGGGGCTTTAACGGCAAATCGTAGAGCAATCTCCCCAATACACCTTACGCAAGCAAAGCAAAAAATCGTTTGGCCGAGCTGGAGAAGCGTTAATTCCGCAAGGCTTAAGCGGAGGGGTGTGGATGCCGAAACTGGCGCGATTGTACCGCCCATCAGGAGCCCAATAGCCTGCGCGCCGCGGCGGCGCCCTGCTCCCTGAGCTTGTAGAATTTTTCTTCGGAGTCGTTTTCGAGTCGGTGAAACTGCTCGACGGTGAGCGAGTCCTTCGATCCGATCACGCCGAACTCTTTGAGCCAGTTCGTGTCGACGTCGAGACGCCGGCTGCCGACGGCCATGGTCCGGCCGAAAAGCTCTTGGCCATCCCTTCCCAACAGCCAGTTGGCGAACACCTTGGCCGCGTTCGGATGAGGCGGGTTTTTGATAACCATCAAATGGCCGTTACCGCCGGTGGTGTAGAGGCCCTCCTTCGGATAGGGCAGCGGAACGACCGGCAAGCCGGTCTTGATAAACGGCAGCAGCTCGGAATAACCGATGCCCAACGTGACCGCGATTTTTGCGCTGCTTAGATTTTCGCCCAGCAGGCGGAGATCCCGTGCGACAAAAAGCTTCTGCGCAACCAAGTTTTTTAAGTACTCCTCGCCTTTGACCAAAAGCATGTGCGACCATATCGAATTGCCCGGCCCCGGCGTACGCGGATCGCTGATGCCGATCTTGCCGTGCAACTTGGGGTTTAAGAGATCGTCAAAGGATTGAAACTCCGCCGGCGTGTACTCGTTGGAATTGCACCACAGGCTCACGGTTTGGTATGCGGCGAATGCATAGATAAAACGCTTGGCGTTGTCCACCCAGATATGGCCGCCCCACCACTGCTTGGGATCTTTGACTTCCGTGAGCACGAAATAAGGCTCCATCGGCTCCAATGCCTCTTCGGCCAGTAAGGCGGTAACGGCAGACTCGGTGCCACCGACATGGAGATCCACATACTGGATACCCGCTTTGGTTTCGCTAATAATTTTTTGAATGCTCGCGCCGCTGCGCACCGATACGAACTCAACGCCAATGCCATAGCGGCGGGTAAACGCGACCTCCATGGCCCTACGAAGCTTACGACTCGGCGGAATAGAGACGACCACCTTCCCTTCCCTCTTCGCCGCCTCGACGATCCTGTCCCACTCGCCGGGCTGGCCCTGGCTCGTTTGAGCCGCCGCGAGGTCAACGAGGTTTACCAAAATCAGCGCCGTAACCAGTAAGACTCTGCAACTCATACCGGCTCTCTTCCGAACACGAGTAATCATTGAAAAATTTTCTCCGCTAACTTCATGACTGGCTTGCGCATATCCCGCAGCATCTCTCCGGAGCCGTTTTCCATCTCGTCGCACCTTTCCGCAGTCAACATCTTATGTCAAATCGTTTTATGTCAAGTCGTTTTCGATCAAGGGGCAATCAGTTCAAGCCTCCACCTGTTTCCTCCCCCGCGAGCGCGGGAGGATTAAGGAGAGGGGGGAAACGATTGAAACATTTGGAACAGCTGGAACGGCGAAGCTTGTTAAGGCAGAAATCCATTGGTCGCAGACGAAGAGACTTGCTCATCGGACTTCACACAATGAATAATGCGGGCTAGACTCGTTCATGAATAATTCTCGTGAGTAACGTGTCGACAACTGCCACTACGATTGGCCGATCAAGTCTTCGTATTTCAGTCCTGCTGCTGATTGCCTTGATCGCGCATGCGGCCGGTTGTGCTCGCCAGTTTCCGAGGACTAAAGTTACACCCATAAAGGCAGCAAACCCCGCCGAGCTCCAGCGTTATCTACTGTCCAGCAAGCCCGATGTAGCGCAATTCAGGTTTCGCGGGCCTTTCGCCATGGTCGAGCGCAGGGACCTGGAAATTCCCCTGGATTCCGATCTGACCGTGACAGCGGACCTATATCTGTGCGCGGCGGCCAGCAAGGCGCCGCTGGTCATCGTGTTGCACGGTAACAACAATTCCAAGGAGGACCATGCCTTCCAAGCGATGCACTTGGCCTCCTGGGGCATGCATGGCCTTGCCCTCGACTTGCCCAAACGCGGCCCGTGGATCGCCAACGGCAGAATCCTTGCCAAGCTCGTCGACACCATTCATCGAACGCCGCAGCTCGTTGACCGCCGCATAGACCCGGACAAAATCATTCTCGTCGGCCACTCATTCGGCGCCACTGCCGTCGCCACCGCTTTAGGGGAAGCCGCCCCCGCGCTAGGCGGTGTCTTGCTCGATCCCACCGCGATCGGTCGCGGTTTGACGGAGTCGCTAAGGCGGATCGCCGTTCCAGTGATGGTGATCGGCGCCGACGAGGAGATCTGGCCCGGCCGCAACCGCGGGCCGTTTTACCGCTTCATTCCGCGCGGGGTCGGAGAGATCTCGATACGGGATACGGTGCACGAAGATGCACAGTATCCGAACCAGCACACCTTGCGCACGTTCGAGGATGACCCCGATGACACGGAGGAGGCGCAGATCGCTTTCGTCAGCGCGCTTACCGCCTCCGCCTTTGGCCTTGCGGCCACCGGCAACATCGACTATGCCTGGAACAGCTTTGAAACCGCTTTCAGGAAGGGCATTTTTTTCAACGCGAGGAGGAAGTAGCCGTCATGCGAACAGTCAATTCGTCGGTGCCACGATGGCAGACCGCGGCAGCGCGCCTGGCCATTTTGATCGTCATTATACAGGCGCTGGGGCCGCGGGCTGGCTGGTCGCAGGAACCCGTTCAACCCGGGATCAAGGAGGAATTCCTCGAGCAGGAAAAAATCTACCGCAGCCGGCGCGCCGATGGTGGCAGGGTCTACACCACCGACCGGGGACTTTCGCGCTACGCAGAGCTTCTTCCTTCCGGCTTCTGCGAGGCTCTCAGCAGGCTGGGCAGCTCGGACAGATGGCTCGATATCGGAGCGGGCCAAGGGCAGGCCATCCTGGACTACTACGTACCCGAAGACGCCGCGGCGCCGGCTGAAAAGTGCCGCGGCTCCGCCCCCAAGGCGCGCGCGGTCGCGATCTCCATCGAAGACCGCCGGAGGGACAACTGGAAACAGCAGGCCGCTCGCCTCGGCAATGACCGTATACGTTATCTCTCCGGCAAGCGCCTGGGGCAATATTCGCCCGAGGAGCTTGGAAAATTCCAGCTCATTACCGACGTTTACGGCGGCTTCACCTATACAGAGGACTTGTCCCGGTTCGTTGACAAGGTGCTGAAGTTGCTGGAGGACGGCGGTAGCTTCTACACGCTGGCCACCGGCGTGCACTTAGAGGACGGCACGGATAAACTCGGCACCCTGTATCTGACCGAGCTTGAGGATGCCTTTGGCCGCGAGGTCAAAGTGTGCTCCTGGTTGAAGAAGATCTCCTGCGTGCAAGTCACCTGCGAGTCGAAGAGCGATTTGAAAAGGCCTACCCAGCTAATAAAAATCCGGAAAGTTTGCAGCGACACCTCGGTCCAGCGTACGAAACTCGTGGAGTTCGAGGCGGGCTATCCTCCCGCACGATGCTTCCAATTGGACCCGTAGTTCCGGGTGCAACTGATTCCGGGCTGGTGAAACAGCTTCACATGCGAGACGCGCGAAAGACAAGGATGAAAGCGGAAGGATGAAAACGGAAAATTCTCCTTTCAGCTTTCATAATTCATCCGTTCTGATGCGGTGGGGCTTCTTCAGCAGCCTGCTCCCCATCCTTTATTTGCTTGGTAGCGCTAGTTTTGCCGCAGCAAACACTTTTGATGACGCCCTCGCTGTGTACGAGCGCGGCGATTACGTTCAAGCGATGAAACTCTTTCGCCAGCTTGCCGATAACGGACACCAGTGGGCGCAGAGAAGGGTAGGTTTGATGTATGCTGAGGGGAAAGGCGTGCCGCAGGATTATCAGGAGGCAGTGAAGTGGTATCGCCTCGCGGCGGCGCAGGGAAATGTCCCGGCGCAGTATAGTATCGGTCTGGCGTATGAGAAAGGGAAAGGGGTGCCGCAGGATTATCAGGAAGCCATAAACTGGTATCGCATCGCGGCAACGCGGGAAGACGAGTGGGCCCAGACGAGACTCGGTTCAATATACGCTGAGGGGAAAGGCGTGCCGCAGGATTATCAGGAGGCAGTGAAGTGGTATCGCCTCGCAGCGGTGCAGGGATACGCACCGGCAGAGTACAGTCTGGGTGTCGCGTATGAAAAGGGACAGGGCTTGCCGCAGGATTATCGCGAAGCCGTGAAGTGGTATCGCCTCGCGGCAGCGCAGGGAAACGAATTGGCGCAGGTCAATCTAGGTCTGATGTATGCCAAGGGGAGAGGCGTGGTGCAGGACTTCGTGCGCGGGCATATGTGGTTTAATCTCGCTGCCGCAGCATCGACCGGCAATTCTCGAGATACGGCGACAGAAAATCGAGATAGAATTGCGTCAAAAATGACAGCCGAGCAGATTGGAACCGCGCAGGAGATGGCACGACGTTGTCAGGAGTCTAAGCTTAAGAATTGCGACTGAGGCACAATCCGATGCCGCACGAGCGGCGATGCGGCGGTTCAAAGATCCAATTGTTCAAACGTTCAACGCAACCACGCCACGTTCCGACCGTTCAAGCGGTTCAATCGTCTTCACGCTCGTTCACGCCGTTAAGAAATCAAGACGGGTCGCAAACACTAGACGTCGCGTTTTCTGTTTCCTGTTCGGCGAAGAAACGTTCGGACTGTCGCTGTTAACGCCAATAAGTCGAAGACAAAAGTCGTCCAGGAAGGGTCAGTTCGTGCCGTGCCACATTGATCGTTTCGTTTGCTCGATCTGTCGCGCGAAACTCGAGCGAAATGCTTATTGACACCTCCGGACGTGCTCGGCTATTTCTGACGCAGCGACAGAGCTTGCCGGTTGAAGCGAGGAAAATGTCATGGCTTTGAGTCGTGAAGAGAACGAAATGCTGACCCGTGTCGGCAAGGGTACGCCCGGTGGTGAGATGTTACGGCGCTACTGGCATCCGGTCGGTTTTACTAACGAATTGAAAAATCGTCCGGTGAAAAGGCGGCTGCTTGGGGAAGACCTGGTGCTATTCCGCGATGACAAACGGCGCGCCGGTCTGCTT
>JAICEJ010000095.1 GCA_025924215.1 Candidatus Binatia bacterium | reverse complement strand
TGACAAAACTCGGTAAAAAAAGAGCAGAGGCGATGCGGGACTCAAGCATTGCGATTTACAATCGGGCGAGCGCGTTGGCCGAGCAAAAAGGGATCATTATCGCCGACACCAAATTCGAATTCGGCCTCGAAGCCGATCAGGTAATCCTCATTGACGAAGTCCTTACTCCGGATTCGTCTCGCTTTTGGCCGGCGGATGGATACCGACTGGGCAAAACGCCTGATAGCTTTGATAAACAATTTGTTCGCGATTATCTGCTCAATCTACCATGGGACATGAAGTCCCCGCCCCCGGAATTACCGCCTGAGATCGTCAAGAAAACTCAGGATAAGTATGCTGAGGCTTTGAAACGGCTTACTGCAGCGTGACCTGAACGCCAGTTCGAGCTTCCCTCCTTCGCAATTAACAATACTCCATTCGCTTGGCCATCTGACAATTCCCGCTTGCCATGCCGCGTTATTCTTTTCATAACTAGTATTAAGATTGCGATCTTCTTCGGAAATCCGCTGCGGCACTTCAACTCTTTACCCGGTGTCCGGAAGCGAAGCGCGTTTCTAAAGGGCTTGCGCCGCATTCTTGTCGTCGAGAGCCACAGAAACGATCCGTGATCGGCTCCCAGTGACTGCAGCGAACTTATTTCCGGGATGTTCGTTTCGAGTTGAGTTGAATTTGCGCGATCGCCCGGGTAACGAGCGCGGCGCCCTTTCCGGAATCAATGTCGTGCGGGATATGTAAAAACCCAAACCTGACGTCCCGTCCGCTGCGGCTGATGTATTCCAGCATGACGTACATCGAATAGTTGCAGACGTAGTCGCCGGCAGTATCGGAATGACCAACCTTCGCGCCAAGGTTGATGTCGAGAGTTGTCGGTAGAAATTCTGCGCCCGATTTACGAATTGGTTTGGCCGGACCGATGTCGTTAGTTTGCTTGCGGTTTATTGCTCTGGATTCGACCTCAATTCGATCTCGCGTGCATTGCCCTAAGCCGATGACATGATCGGGTTTATGCAGCTCGAGCACGTCGATAAACTGTTGCCGGTTAAAGCGCACCGGAAAAACCGCCGTTCTGAGTCCGGGAAGAGGCGACAGAGCTTTGATGATCGTCTCAGTGATGTTGTTGCGGAATTCTCGATAAGGTCCGAAGCCATAGACGAGGACACGCATAACTCAATCCTGTGAGATGCTTTGACAACGCTCTATACATATTCAGGCCAAAAAAAACTGGCCGGCAATTTGGCCGGCCAGTCGTTTGCAACCAGTCAAGAGCGTTGTGCTTATTCTTTGACCGCGCTGTAAGCGGCTTCGGAGATCCGGCCGCCATCGCCAGCCAGCTCATGATAGAGTTTGCCGCCGGTCTTTTTGAACTCTTCGGCTTTCTCCTGCATCCCTGCATCCAAAGCGGCCTGATCTTCCAACCCCTTCTGTGCCGCATAGTCGCGCACATCCTGAGTGATTTTCATGGAGCAGAAGTGAGGACCGCACATCGAACAGAAGTGAGCCACTTTAGCGCCTTGCGCCGGCAAGGTCTCATCGTGAAACTCACGGGCAGTTTCAGGATCCAGGCTCAAATTGAACTGATCTTCCCAACGAAACTCAAAGCGCGCCTGGCTCAAAGCATTATCGCGGATCTGAGCCCCCGGATGTCCCTTGGCTAAATCCGCAGCGTGGGCGGCGATCTTGTAGGTGATGACGCCGTCTTTAACGTCCTTTTTATCCGGCAGGCCCAAATGCTCTTTCGGTGTTACATAGCAAAGCATCGCCGTACCGTACCAACCGATCATCGCCGCGCCGATACCGCTGGTAATATGATCGTACCCAGGCGCGATGTCGGTCGTCAGTGGGCCCAAGGTATAAAAAGGCGCCTCATGACAGACCTCCAGCTGTTTCGTCATGTTTTCATGAATCAGATGCATTGGCACATGGCCGGGCCCTTCGATCATAACTTGTACGTCGTGCTTCCAGGCAATCTTCGTCAACTCTCCAAGAGTTTCCAACTCACCGAACTGAGCCTCGTCATTGGCATCGGCAATGGAACCCGGGCGTAGTCCATCACCTAGGGAAAACGACACGTCGTAGGCCTTCATGATCTCGCAAATCTCTTCGAAACGAGTGTAGAGAAAATTCTCTTTATGATGCGCCAGGCACCATTTAGCGAGAATCGATCCACCCCGGGAAACAATGCCGGTCACCCGCTTTGCGGTCAGCGGCACGTAACGCAGCAAGACGCCGGCGTGAATCGTAAAGTACGACACCCCTTGTTCCGCCTGTTCGATCAAGGTATCGCGAAAGATTTCCCAGGTGAGCTCCTCGGCCTTGCCGCCGACTTTCTCCAGCGCCTGATAAATCGGCACGGTGCCAATTGGCACCGGAGAGTTGCGTAAGATCCATTCCCGCGTCTCGTGGATGTCAGCGCCGGTGGATAAGTCCATCACCGTGTCTGCGCCCCAGCGGGTTGCCCAGATCATCTTTTCGACTTCCTCTTCGATCGAAGACGCCACCGCGGAGTTGCCGATATTGGCGTTGATCTTAACCAGAAAATTGCGGCCGATGATCATCGGCTCGGCCTCGGGATGATTGATATTGGCCGGAATGATTGCGCGCCCGCGCGCCACCTCATCGCGGACAAATTCCGGCGTGACGGAGTCGGGGATCGATGCGCCGAAACTATTGCCACGATGGATGCGTCCCGTCCCATTAATGCCGTTTGCCAAGTCCCGCTCGCGTCCGAGATTTTCGCGAATGGCAATGTACTCCATTTCCGGGGTAACTATGCCTTTTCTCGCATAATGCATTTGCGACACGTTACAACCGGGTTTAGCGCGCAATATAGCCCGGCGCGAGGCATCCGGAAATCGTTCCGTTTGGCCGCCGTGCGAACCATTTTTGCCGCCTACTGAGCGGTAGCTGCTGGACGCCAGTTCTTCGACATCGCGGCTCCTAATCCAATCCAATCTCACCGGCTGAAGACCTTTTCTAATCTCAGTGTTGGCGTTGACATCAGTGTAAGGACCGGAGGTATCGTAAATAGTAACCGGCCGGTTGTGATCGCCGTGTGTGTTGCTCGGATGCCCGTTACCGCTGCTCGATAAATGAACCGCGCGCATGGCAACTCGCACATCCGAAAATCTCGGACTTTGGACATAAAGCTTGTGCGAGGCCGGCAATGGCTGAGTGGTGATCTCAGTTTGATTTGAACCAATCTGCTTGTTTCCCTCTGACATACGTTACCTCCTAGGAAGCTGCACTACGCGATTGCGGTTGATCTATAATTAATTGATTCTCAGACACTGCGGTACGGTTTTACGTATTCTTCATAGAGGCCTTCCTTGCCTTTTTCCGCCAGGTCTCGGGAGCGCTGCATCAGAGTTTCTTTGTCTTCGACAAAATCCTTCCGGCTAAGCCCCAAGTTGCCCGGATGAGTGCCCGAATCCATCCTGATCGCATCGCAGGGACAAGCTTCGACACAGAAGCCGCAATAGATGCACCTCAAGGTATCGATCTCATATCGGATCGGAAATTTTTCCACCGCCTTGTCAGGATACTCTCCTGCTTCGATGTAGATACACTCAGCAGGACACGCGGTGGCGCAAAGAAAACAAGCGGTGCATTGCACAGAATCGTCATCTTTCAAAGTCAGCCGGTGGCGGCCGCGAAAGGTATCAGGGTACGGCGATCGTTCTTCGGGATACTGCACAGTCACAGATGCTTGAACATCCTTTGCTAATCCGAGTTTTTGCAGGGCGTGAACCATCAAGTTACGCCAGAACCGGTAACCGGTTATTGTCAGGCCTCGAATCACCTCGGGGAAGTACAGGCGCTCCCAGAGACTCATTTCTTCGATACGTTTCATCAGGTATTCCTAAGTAGACTAAAGACGTGCAGCATGAACCCAAATAGATGCGAGAGAGCGGCGGTTAGACTCTCGCTAACTCAATCACTCTACCGAGGTTGACAGAGGGTTGTCAAGGAACGAAAGCGCGCAAAAACAGCCGCTTGCATGCTATTCGTCGTTGTACTGGAGAATCGAAAATACATCGTAGGGCCGCAGCTTATCCCGGCCTTTCAAAAAGGAAAGTTCGATCACGAACGCGCACTCCACCACCTTAGCGCCGAGTCTCGAGACCAATTCGGCGGTCGCAGCAGCGGTTCCGCCAGTGGCAATCAGATCATCGGCAATCACCACGCGCGCCTTGGCCCGAATCGCATCGGTGTGGATCTCCAGGGAATCCGTGCCATATTCCAAATCATAACTCGCGCGATGAGTATCGTAAGGCAACTTTCCAGGTTTGCGAACGGCGCTAAATCCGGCATTCAACGTATAGGCAAGCGCCGCACCGACAATGAAACCTCGTGATTCAATCCCTAAAACCGTATCGATTCTCTGGTCGCGATAACGATCTGCTAAGATGTTGATGGTTTTGGCGAACAGCGGACCATTACCAAGCAATGGCATAATATCTTTGAATAGAATCCCCGCTTTTGGAAAATTGGGCACATCGCGGATTGCCTGGCGAATACTTTCGATTGCGTTGTTGTTCATGCGCGTTGAGCTCCCGTTGTGGGGCACAGCCGTCAAGCGCCCCACACTGTAAATTGATGCAAGAATGGTGATTTTAGACCTGAGATCTGCCTAAGGCAGCAAATTATCAGCCCCATATCTGTCGGCTGGTTTCCGCTACCATCGCCAGTTTTCGTTTCTGATCATCCTCGCTGATCAAATTGCCGACCACATCCGAGGAAAAACCACATTGCGGGCTAATGGCAATTTGTTCCAGAGGTGCATACTGGCTTGCCTGATCAATGCGCTTCTTCAACTCTTCGATGGTTTCCAACTGCGGCACTTTTGTACTAACCAACCCTAAAACGATAATCTTGCCCTTGGGCAGGAACCGTAGCGGCTCGAATCCTCCGGCTCTCGGCGTGTCATATTCAAATAAAAAGCGATCGTGCTTCAATTCATTGAGCAGTCGTTCAGCAATCTCATCATATGTGCCTTCCCGGTGCCACATGCTGCGTTGATTGCCTCTGCAAAGATGAATTCCGAAAGTCACGTTATCGAAGCCATCGATAACTGCATTGTCAGCTTTCAATGAGCGATTAAAGTTCTCGTGGGGATTTTCACCGCGCGCGCGCATCGCATCAAGGGACGGTTTGTCGACGTAGGCGGTATATCCGGGCGCATCGATTTGGATGTAGCGACAGCCGGCGGCGACCAATGCGGCGATCATTTCTCTCTCGACTTTCACGACGTCGGCCATGAATTCATCCATATTAGAATAGATTGCACTGGAGTTCTGCCAATCGAAGCGTTGCGAAATTCGATCAGGTCCGATGAGAGTCACCTTAGCCGGCCGTTGCGCAATCTGACTGACGAAGCGATATTCTTCCAGCGGAGCGTTGCGCGAAAGCCGAAGCTTTTCCACAACCGGGCGGCGCTGGGCCACAGCCGTAGACTTATGCTCGCCCTGGTCCGGTATTTCCCAACGCTGTAACGGGTTGCTTCCTTGAACACGGCTCTCGTAGAACTTCAGACTCGGCCGACCTGCGTCAAAGCCGGATACGGATTCGCCGAAGCTGTCTTGAAAGTTTAGGCGACGGTATTCGCCGTCAGTCACGATCGCCAAACCAGCTTCTTCCTGCAATCGCACGGCGCCGCGGATGCATTGATCTTCTAGCGCCCGCAACTCAGTTGCGCTGAGTCTGCCCTCGTCATAGCTCATGCGAGCTTCTTTCAATTTCGCGGGTCTTAATAGGCTACCGACAACGTCGTTGCGGATATTGGCTAACTCCTTCATTGACATCACTCCGTAATTAACCTTTCGGCGTCTACGATATCGGACGACTCGCGGCAGCACAACTGAGGAAGATAGAGTAGCGGATCTTGCGCCACGTTGTTTTTGCGGATCTCAAGATGCAGATGAGGTCCCGTCACTCTTCCGGTGCTACCTACTTTAGCAATCGTATCGCCTTGGGCAACAACCTGTCCTGCGGCCACAAGATTTACCTGGTTATGCGCATAGACCGAAACCAGGCCGCCGGCGTGCCGTAGAATCACTAGGTTACCATAGCCCCGCAGTTGATCGCTGTATATTACCTCCCCCTTGTCGATCGCCCTGATGGGCGTTCCTTCCTGGGCGGAGATATCGATACCGTCGTGGAAAGTGGCGCCACGCCGGCCAAACCGGGAATTGATGCCTCCCACGATGGGCCAAATAATGGCATTGTCCGGGAGATCGCTGAATTTGGGAACCGACGGAATAGTCACATTCGAATCGGTCGGGGTAATTATCTCCACCGGCAACTGGCGAGCTGCCCCCGGTATAAATAGTTTTTGCCCGACATGAATCTGATTTGGGTCTCTAAGTCGATTAACGCGGGCCAGCTCTGCGTAATTCAGATCATACGCCCTGCCGATGCGATATAAAGTTTCACCGGGCTTTACAGTGTGGTAGACGCCTCCCTTGGCAGGCGGCGGCGGCGCCTGTGTCGCGCAGCCGGCGATGTGCCAGAACAACATCAAGCCTAGGAGTCGGTAGGGACACCGGGAGGCTAGTTTTGCCAACCGAATTTTCCCCAGAGTTTGACGAATCGGCATTCGCCAAGATCTTCCTGATGAAAACCGGACGGCTCACGTTGAACCAGCTTCAGCACCTGAGATTCATCATCCCCCACAGGTATAATGAGCTTACCCCCTACGGAAAGCTGCTCGATCAAAGGCCGGGGGAGATCGGGAGCGCTGGCAGCGACGATGATCGCATCGTAAGGGGCGTGCTCCGACCAGCCTACTGTTCCATCTCCTACGTGTAGCGCGATGTTATGAAAGGCAAGCCGGTCTAGAAGTTCCCTTGCCTTACGCGAGAGAGCGCGGATTTTTTCCACCGAGAAGACATTGAAGCAGAGCTCAGCAAGCAGAGCTGTCTGGTACCCTGATCCGGTGCCGATTTCCAGGACTTTTTCTTTACCGCTCAGACCCAGCGCTTCGGTCATTCTCGCAGCCATATAAGGCTGAGAGAGCGTTTGCTTCTGCCCGATCGGCAACGCGCTGTCATCATAGGCTCGGTTGACTAATCCGGAGTCAATAAAAAGATGTCTTGGAATGCGCCGCATGGCCGCAATAACGCGCCGGTCCTGAATTCCACGAGCGATAAGCTGATCTTGAACCATTCTTTCTCTGGCCCAAGCGTAATCTGGAGGTTTCGTATCGGTAAGCTTCACGCTAATGATGAATGGCGCAATCGGCGGCTTGAGCGACCGTGATCGCTGGGTCACGCATTTTACTTGCAGATGGCAAAATGGGTCGATACCCAGTACTCGGTTGCAAAGTGTTGCTGAATTGGCCGAGCCCGGTGATATTTTTACCATAGCGTGAAAAGGTTTTCTATCAGTGACTAGCGAGAATCAATGGTATTGATGCGGGATCTTTATACTGCGCAGTAACGAGAACGACGGCCAAAAAATTCTCCTAATGACAAATGCGATTATCCTCCGGCGTCGGCCGAGAGAATAAAGATTTTATCCTGCGGGTGAATCTTGGTGTTAGGATCGCGCACAAAATTTGTGCCGTTGATGTTGCAAGCGAACCCGGCAAGCAAATCGGTCCCGTCCGTATTAATGACACGGCCAACCAACACGGGAAGTCGCTGCGCAACAGCCGAAAGCACATGTGTGAGAGTGGCGTCTCCGGGCAACGAAAGAGAAATTACTTGGGTCTTCGCAAGCAAGCGGGCAACGCCGAACAATTCAATAGTGCAACTAAGCGGCGCGTCTTCGGTGCATTCGGTAGAGTTCGCGCGCTGCTGCCAGAGCATTAAAGCCTGCGCATAATCGTTCGGCGCGTTCATGTTCAAGAAACTCAGCCCTTCAGGGTCAAAGCGGCGGATTTCCTCCTCACCGACTTTGCGCGTCCGCACTTTATCGTAAAGAAATATCGGCCGGAGCTCGCCGCGTTCGAGTTGCTCTTCAAGCAGCGGTACTACGCTCCTTCGGTAAACCGCATGAAGAGGCTGAAAACGATCCTGCCAGTAAGGAACGACCACGTCGTGATTCGAGATTTGCGAGGTCAAAAACGAGATGAGTGGAAGATTTAGAAATGGCGCGTCGCACGAAGTAACAAACGCTCCCGTTCCGCTCGTAGCCTTCAATCCATAATAAATGCCGCCTACAGGGCCTTGGTAAGCTACCTCGTCACGAACCACCTTTGCCGTCAAGGGCGGCAGCTCTTGGTCCGGAGCCGCCACCACAACAACCCGCTTGAATTTCTGCTCGAGCCTGCGCACAAGATGGTCTACCAAAGGTTCGTTGCCAAACGGCAGCAAAGCTTTAGGACGACCCATGCGCGAGCTCTTGCCGCCGATCAAAATGACGGCCGTGAAATCGTCCACAATTTGGTCAAGCACCAAGTGCTAGCCTCCGATGCGCTTATTTGACGGGGTGACTCACGAGCGCAGCCGATTGATTGTTCTTACAACAATGGCTCAACGTTTTGAATGAAGCAACCAGCTGGTGTTATTAATTACGTGAAGCAGAATTACGTGAAGCAGGCACGGCAGACTCGCAGGATGGACTTAGATCGCCTGGGCATTCGGGAATGGTTCGGCGGACGATCAGTTCCAGGTAACGATAAGACAGGAATGGTCGGGGCGACCGGATTTGAACCGGTGACCACACGCACCCCAAGCGTGTGCGCTACCAGGCTGCGCTACGCCCCGACAACATGCTTAGATAAGGCGTGACTTTAACACCCGCTATTCGCCAAAGCAATTTAGCGGCATGCTCTTATTAGATCTGCTTTAGAAGCAATCGAGTGGAACAACGCTCATGGCGCGGAAAAAATGTTGTACTTCTACGATGAGATTCCAGATAGTCAAGGTCTAAGTTGAAAGAGCGTCCGCGCCGGATTATCTTCTGAACGTGCGGCTGCCAATTTGCTCAACCGTTCTACGAACCGGATGCCGGCAATTTCCGGACCATGAATTCAGATTGGCCTCAGGAAAGTAAACGTCGAAGCGACTCGAGATCTTTCTTGATCTTTGCTAGAGCGGTTTTGTACTTCTGATCGGATAGCGGAAGCTTCAGCTGGTCTTTTTCTTCTTTTTTGACTTCTTTCAGCTTCTTACGGGCGCCTTCAATTGTAAACCCTTCGGTATAAAGGAGGCGCTTAATGTTTAGCAGAAGCTCAACGTCTTTCTTCTTGTAGAGACGATGACGCGAAGGCGCCTTGGAAGGCTTGAGCAGATCGAATTCAGTCTCCCAATAACGCAATACGTAAGGCTCGACACCGACAATCTCGCTGACTTCACCGATTTTGAAATAGATCTTGTCCGGCAATGATGTGGTCATCTATTCAGCTTCGGGTGGTGACGATTCCGGCGGCGATGACATGCCATTGAGGCTCTTCTTCAGAATCTGACTGGCTTTAAATGTGAGGACTTTGCGTCCGACAATGATAATTTCATCGCCGGTTTGCGGATTTCTACCCTTGCGGGGCCGCTTCGTGTTCACAACGAAATTGCCAAAACCGGAAATTTTTACTTTTTCACCCTGCTCGAGACAACCTTTGATTATGTCGAAAGTGGCCTCAACAACGTCGGTGGCGTCCTTTTTTGAGAATCCGACTTTCTCATAGATTCGCGTAATGATCTCCGCCTTCGTCATTGCAGCCATTCCTTTCCCTCGCAGTTCGGTTTAGCTTCGCCTTTGCGCTTGAAAAAGCTTGCCGATGTGATCAAGCACTTGTTGATGCATTGTATTAACCTCGCTGTCCGTTAAAGTCCGATCGTCGGCACGATAGAAAATCTTGTACGCCAAGCTTTTCTTGCCATGAGAAATCGAATCGCCCCGATACTCGTCAAAGATTTCTATTCCCTTAATTAGATTCTCGCCAAGTTCTTTTACGCACGCGATGATCTGCTGAGACGGAATAGCCTGATCCACAACTACTGCAAAATCACGCTCAATCGCCGGATACCGCGGCAGGGAACTAGCCCCTATTTGCCGCGGAGAATACTGAAGCAACTTTTCAAAGTCAAGTTCGAATGCCATCATTGGCAACAAGCCGAATCGATCGTTAACATCCGGATGACTCTCCCCCATATAGCCTAGCTTCTCACCATCACGCAGCAATTCTGCGCTGCGTCCGGGATGAAGAACGGGGACGTTCCCGCGCGACCAAGCGATTGATTCTCCTAAATGGAACAGATCGAGAATCCCTTCAATGATTCCTTTACAATCAAGAAACGTAATGCGTCCGGGCGTATCCGAGGAGCGCAATCCTTTGCGCGTACGCGAACCGTAAAGCAGCCCCCCCAAACATTGCTTCTCTTCAATTTCCCCGTTTGGCCGCAAACGAAAGACCTTCCCGACATGGTAGGCAAAAAATCCGTTGGCCTTTTGCGTGAGATTGAGACGCAAATTCTCGATCAACCCCGGCAGCAAGCTGAGGCGCATCTCGCCGCTTTCTTTGACGAGCGGATTCAAAACCGCAACCGGAGAGGTTGGACCGCTCCATAGGCCTGAAAATGTTTGATTGAGTGCCTCATTTGTAAACGGAAGATTAATCACTTCAACCAACCCTTCACCCGTCAAAAATGAGCGGAGTCTCCGTTCCCACATTAACTGATAATCAGTAGTGCCTACCGTGGAACGCAAAACAGGCAAAGTCGTGGGAATCTTCTGATAGCCAAAAAGGCGAGCTAACTCCTCGATTAAATCGGCCTCTCGGGTCAGATCGCAGCGGCTCGTCGGAGGCACAACCACCCAAGAGCCCTCACCTGCATCTTTCTTTATTTTGAGACCGAGAGCCGTCAGAATTCTTTCGGCCTCGACGGGGGCGATTTCAACTCCGAGTAATTTTTCGATGCGGTCTTGGCGAAGTAAAATGGACGGAGGTTGCGGCGGCTGCGGGTAGCTGTCCAGAACCCCGGACCAAACCGAACCGCCGGCATGCTCGGTGATCAGTTGAGCTGCCCGATTAGCAGCCGATATCGTCCCAGCTGGATCTACACCGCGCTCAAATCGATGCGATGCTTCACTATGCAATCCCAACCGTTTGGCCGTGCGCCGAATAGTAGTCGGATCAAAATGAGCGCTCTCCAAAAACACCCGGCGCGTCGCCGCCGTAACTTCGGAATTCTGGCCGCCCATGATGCCGGCCAAAGCGATCGGAGTGTTGCCGTCACAGATCAGAAGATCGCCGTCAATCAGTTCTCTCTTCACCCCATCCAGTGCGACGAACTCTCTTTCGCCGCTGGACTGCCGGATCACTATCTGACTGCTGGTCACTCGGTCAAGATCGAAAGCATGCAGTGGTTGACCGGTTTCGACCATCACGAAGTTTGTCATATCCACCACGTTATTCACGGAGCGAAAACCGCAGGCTTCGAGACGATGCTGGATCCACTTTGGACTTTGACCGATGCAGACATTTTCAACCACCATGGCAGAGTAGCGCGAGCAGAGTTCCGGATTAACGATTTTAATCCCAACCGCTCCCAGGCACTGCGTGACTTTGGCTGGCGCGTCACTCGGTCTATACTTCAGCCGCTTGCCCGTGAGCGCGGCGAGTTCGCGCGCCACACCCAGGACGCTCAGACAGTCGCCGCGATTGGGTGTAACGCTGATTTCAAACACCCAGTCGTCTTCATCGGCTCCCGAACCACTTAGCGGAATGAGCGACTCGACTTCAAATCCTGCCATCGTCAGCAATTCGGAAAGTTCGTCGGGAGCAGCATCTATTTCGACCAACTCCTTCAACCATGTAAAAGTGAATTTCATGAAAATAGCATGAGAGCTTCCGGAAGGACGAGAATCTCCGGCTCGACTTCGTCAATGTGCAACCATCACTCTAGAGGTTCTTTAGCCGAATTGCCTAAGGAAGCGCAAATCGTTTTGGAAAAATAAACGAATATCATCGATGCCGTACTTGAGCATGGCGATGCGTTCTACCCCCATGCCGAAAGCGAACCCCGATACTTGCTCCGGATCATAGCCGACGAACTTGAAAACCTCTGGGTCGATCATACCGGCGCCGAGAATTTCCAGCCAGCCACTGCCTTTGCAAACTCGGCAGTGGCGCTGCTGAATCACTTGCCCGTCGCCGCCGCAGATCACGCATTGAATATCGATCTCAGCGCTCGGCTCTGTGAATGGGAAGAAACTCGGGCGAAATCGCACGCCGGCTTTCTCGCTAAACATCCGCCGCAGAAAATGCGTCAGCACCCCTTTGAGATCCGAGAACGCGATGTTGCCATCCACCATAAAACCTTCCACCTGGTGAAACATCGGCGAATGAGTAGCGTCATCATCATGGCGATAAACCGCCCCCGGGACGATCACCTGCAACGGTGGCTTCCGGTTCTCCATGGTGCGAATCTGCACCGGTGAGGTGTGGGTCCTTAGCAAACGTCCGTCAGAAACAAAAAAAGTATCCTGCATATCTCGCGCAGGATGATCTTTGGGAATATTCAGAGCTTCGAAATTGTGATAGTCGTCCTCGATATCAGGTCCACGGGCAATCTCAAATCCCATTCCCCAAAAAACGTCGATGATGTCATCGATCACTGCTGTCAGAGGATGGATATGGCCCGACGTCCAGCGA